>CAZBAQ010000001.1:0-29963 GCA_964489855.1 uncultured Planctomycetia bacterium
GAATATCAATAAGGCCACCCTATCGTCTCCCCTGCTCACCAAAGGCTAATTTCTATTAGTAAATAGAGAAATGAAAAAAATAGAGCACGAGGACGCGCTTTCGAACATGTTTAAAACAGAATCTTTTTTAACCGTCCCTATTGTAGTAAAGGATACGCCTGCAGGGTTTATACTTATGGGCAACGTGTCCAGCTATACTAAAATCACAGAAGGCGATGCAGAGCTTCTTTCGGTACTGGCCAGCCAGATAGGAACAGCCATTGAAAATTCTCAGCTCTACACGGAGCTTTTCAACTCTCACCAGGACCTGGAGAGGCGTGTAACGGAAAGGACCGCGGAACTGGCAAGGCTCAACCAAGAACTGCAGCACATGAACAAGGTAAAATCAGACTTTGTGTCTGCTGTCTCGCATGAATTAAGGACACCTCTGACATCCATTAAGGGTTACGCCTCTATCCTCATGACAGGTAAATTAGGGGAGGTCCTGCCCGCTCAGAAAGAACGCCTTGAAAAAATAGATAAACATTCCAACAGTCTCACCCGTCTTGTAAACAATCTCCTGGATATAGCAAGAATAGAATCCGGCAGGGTACAGATGGACATAAGAGAGATATCAATAAAAGAAACCTTGGGCTCCATCGCAGACCTTATCTCGCCTCAAATTAAAGAAAAAAATATATCTTTAAAAATAAGCATCAAGACAAAATCCGACAAGATAAGGGCTGACTCGAGTCAGTTGGAAAGGGTTTTTGTCAATATCGTAGGGAATGCCGTAAAATTTACTCCTGAAAAAGGAAAAATATTTATATCCTGTCAGGATAAAAAAGATTCTGTAGAATTCAGCGTTGAAGACACCGGTATAGGGATACCAAAAGGCGACGTGGACAAGGTGTTTCAAGAGTTTTTCCGCTCAGATAACGCGTTGGATCAAAAAGTAAAAGGCACAGGACTGGGGCTTTCTCTTGTAAAAAAAATAATAGAGGCGCATAAAGGAAAGATATGGGTCGAAAGTGAGCTGGGAAAAGGAGCTAAATTCACTTTCACAATACCCAAATCATAATACAAGGAGCTGCGGAGATGATGAAGGAAAAGATACTGATAGTGGACGATGATTCAGACATTCTAGATGTCTTGAGAATAACTCTCGAGGCCGAAGGCTACGAGGTCATAGAAGGCCATGATGGGAAAGAGGCCCTGGATATTATAAAGAAAACCTCTCCTGATTTACTGATAACGGATTTTAAAATGCCGAAGATGTGCGGTGATGAGGTCTGCAGGATATTAAAAGAAGATATCCTGGTACAGCATATGCCGATAATCATGCTTACAGGTAAAGGCGAGGTCACTGATAAGGTCCACGGCATAAACGCGGGCGCGGACGACTACATGGTAAAACCGTTTGAGCCGCAGGAACTGGTGGCGCGCGTTAAAATGGTGCTGCGCAGGTCTGCCAGGGACCTGGATGCCAATCCGTTGACGCGGCTCCCGGGCAATGTCTCTATCCTGAACGAGATACAGGGCCGCATAGACAGAAAAGAAATATTTTCAGTCTGCTACATCGACCTTGATAAATTCAAAGCCTTTAATGACAAATATGGTTTTAAACAGGGTGACGAGGTCATAAAAAATACCGCCAGGATCCTGATAAGCACTGTTCATGAAAAAGGGACTACCCAGGATTTCATAGGGCATATAGGCGGGGATGATTTTGTGATTGTGACAATACCTGATGAGGTTGACGGTTTATGCAAAAGCGTTATATCCAAATTTGATCTGATGGGGCCTGAGCTATACAATGAAGAAGACAAGAAAAAAGGCTACATAGTAGGAAAAGACAGGCAGGGCAAGATTAAAAAAATCCAATTTATTTCTATTTCAATAGCTGTAGTAAGCAACAAAAAGAAAAAGATAAAACACGTGGCTGAAATCGGCGAGATAGGCGCGGAACTAAAAGAATACGCCAAGAGTCTCAAGGGCTCTAATTACGTAACAGAACGAAGGAAGAAATAAACCCTACCTAATCTACATCAGACTTTGCACATTCCACAAACGTGTCGGCTTAACTGAATATGGTGCGCGGGGAGGGACTCGAACCCTCAAGCCAAAGGCATACGCCCCTCAAACGTACGTGTCTGCCATTCCACCACCCGCGCATGAAATCTATCTGGCTGCGCTAAGCTGTATAACCTATAATTCTATCTCTTAACACAAGCAAGCCTATTATATAGAACATAGCGCCAAATATCAAGTATAACAGGATGTCCTTTTCGATCAATCGACCATCTTGTAATAAGCACCTCTGCCTTTACCTACAAGTTTGATTAACTTAGAATCAACAAGCTTTGAGATTTCTTTAAGTATAGCCTGACGCGAAATCTTAAACATCACGCGCAAGTCTTTATTGGCGATTTTTCCTTTTTCTTTTATTTTCTCCAGGATTTGTATCTGTTTTTTGGTTAACTCTATTTGTCCGGCTATGTCAGCATCTCTAGTAATCCCAAGTTTAATAATAACCTCTTTGACTTTATCTATCGAATAAAGAACCCCGTCACTAAAATACTCAAGCCATTTTGTAATGTCTCCTTTTGAATCTTGAACTGTCTTTAAAGCGGAATAATAGTTCTGCCGGTCGCTATCATAATAGTCATCAAGGGCAAAAAATCGCCTATGATCAAAACCGCTTTTATAAAGCGCGAGGCTCGCTAAAAACCTGGCAACTCTGCCATTACCGTCTATAAAAGGATGAATCCGCGCAATTTCGTAATGAATGATCCCGGCTGAAATTACAGGATTTATATCTTTAATTTTACCCGAGTTGAGCCATGCCAGGAATCCCTCAATAAGCCTTGGTACTTCTTGAGTTTTCGGCAGCATATATTCGACAACCTCCTTAAATTGTGTTCCGTCAAATATCCTTTTGCCGACAAATACCTGTCTATCCCTTAAAGCGCCGCAATCCTTCTCGTCTTTGAGGGTGCCTTTTGTAATTGTTTTATGGATAGATAAAATAAGTTTGATATCCGGCTTTCTTGTAGCATATTTTGGAATGGCATCAAGCGCTTCCAGATAGTTTAAAACTTCCTGTTTATCTTTGACTGAGGCAACAACCTCTTTATGCTCACTAAGAGCTTTAACCTGTTCCAAAGTAAGTTTATTACCTTCGATGCTTGTTGAAGAATGCGCATTGTGGATGCGGGCTTCTTTTTTAAAACCCATCTCCCACTTTGGGATAAGACTGGCATGCTTTATAATCTCTCTCTCGGTCATTATCCGGGAGATATTATTAAGAATTTTATCTGTAATAGTGTATATTGGTTTCAGCATGGTTCTATTATAACAAATGACAACATAAATGACAACTAAAATGACAACCGGAAAGAAAAAAATAACACCCTAACCCTTTGACACATAAAGAGATAAAAAATACCCTGACTAGCATTGCCAATCAGGGTTAATCTTATCTCTCCATCTGGAATTTGAGAGATTACTGTGACTGCGCTAAGCTGTCACAGTGTTAAGAGCATCTCTTACTTTACAGTCCTTATTATAGTAAGAAATTTCGAGAATATCAAGAGAATAGAACGATTTAGAGATAAAGTTATCGTGGTTTTCGCGATATCCGTCATATTATCCGATTAAATACGATCGATTAAATAGTGGGCATTTTAGAGATAGAGAGATAGATTGCGCTGTAGTAATATATAGGTCTGAGATTGTTTCGGTCGACTTCGTCGGCCTCCAATGACAAGTTTTAAAAGATCGTTCTAAACCTTTGACTTTACAAGACATAGGTAAGACCCACTTACATTTCTGTAATTGGGCCTTACCTTTTATCTCGAACTTACCCACTCCGTAATCTCTATTCTCACAGCGGGTTAGAACACATCGAAAATGTGTGAAGGAATCTAAAACAAAGGGCTGGTTATTTATTCAAATATAATGTCTGAGTGGGATAAGCAAACTCGATGTCCCTGGCTCCGAATTCCTTCTTGATGGCAAAATTGATCTCCTGTTGAATATCCATATATTTATTATAATCCCTGCTCATAACATAATAGACAACTTCAAATACCAGGCTAAAATCTCCATAGGAAAAAAAGTGCGCGCGGTCAAAGGTTGTATCCTTAACACCCTTGATAATCTTTTCAATTATCCCGGGCATGACTTTTAACTGCTCAAGAGAAGTCTGATACGTAACGCCAAGTTTAAAAACAACTCTTCTTTTTCCCATCCTTTTATAGTTGCGCACCCGGGAGCTGGTAAGGTCGGTATTAGAAAGGATCACTTGCTCTCCGCCAAGGCTGCGGATTCGAGTAGTCTTAATTCCAATATGTTCAATCGTACCCAAATATTCATCTAATATAATAAAATCTCCAACTTCAAATGGACGGTCAAATAATATACAAAAATAACTAAATAAGTCTCCTAATATTGCCTGAGCTGCTAAAGCTATGGCTATGCCTCCAATGCCTAAGCCGGCAATAATAGCTGATATTTTGAATCCCAGGTTGTCTAAAAACACAACAATCGCCAAGGCCCATACAGCAACCCTGAGCACTGCTAAAATTCCCGTTAGACTGCGATCCGATGTTACGTCTTTACCTCTCTTTGTAAAATAAAGATTAAATCCGTAACCCATAAGAGATAAGGCTAAGCGCGCTGCAAATACCATAAGAATTGCCATCCCTATAATATCAATGATCTTATTTAAGAGAGAATGTAAACTCAAAGTATTTACACTCAAATAGAAGGCGCCAAAATAGGCTAAAGGCAAAATCAGTCTTTGAATAATCCTGAGAAGAAAATCATCAATGGTGGTAGCAGTCTTTTCTGCCCATTTTTTTAAGCTCCTGAGAATAAAATGCTGAAAAATCTTAATCATGCCAAAAGCCGTTAAAAATAGGCCAACAAATATCAGATAATCAGCAATGCGGTTTCCTAAATAGACCCTTTCGATAATACCCTGAAACATCTTTTATCCTCCTATTTCTGCCTCTTTTGAAAAGACTGGCGGAGAAGTAAGAAATTCTACCGAGTGTGCCCTCTTATAAACATGCTACGACACAACTCTTTTATTGTCAAGAATTACAGATTATAACTTTTCAATATAAGAATAAGAAATTTATATCCTTCCCTTCATGGCTCTATCCCATATTCTTGCGGCAATAGATATGATCTCTTTTTCCCGCTCCTTTAGAGAAAGTTTAGAGCTCGGTTTAAACCTACCAAATTCCCAGTTAATGCCTAAAATATCACTCAAATTATTCGAAATACAGACGATAATGCCATTAACTAGCAAGCATTAACTACGAGGCGATTCCGAGATAAAGAGATAGGCTAGCGAGATTTATCCGACTATTTTAGACGAACCTAGGGGAAAATAACATTACAAGATCCAAAACAAATAATTGCTGCAGAAAATAATGCCCTAACCCTTTGACACCCAAAGACATAAAAAATACCCTGATTAGCATCGCTAATCAGGGCTTAATTTATCTCTCCATCTGGAATTTGAGAGATTACTGTGGCTGGAGGAGATGGATTCGAACCATCACGACGAGTTCCAGAGACTCGCATCCTACCATTAGATGATCCTCCAATCCCTTAAGATTGTCAACTTAATCAGATGCTGATTTGTGCTGTTTTATTTCATTGTCAATGTATATCTTGAGCCGTTTCTGGTCTCCTGGATTAACCTCTATAAAGTTTACTCCTATCTCAAATGTCTTTGTGCGCATATCAGCCAGATCCCTGATCCAGACCACCTCTCCTTTTACAAATATAGGCAAGGAATCAAAGGGTGTCTGAAGCTGGATATTAAGCCTTGTGCCTTTTGAAAGACGCTCATACACTACAAATGAAAGACCGCTCTCGCTTACATTATTACCAACAATCTGATCATTGGTAAACGGTTCTTCAAGTGTCTTATAATTTACGACAACCGGCCATTCAATCCTTACGAATTTTCTCTTTTCTTGCATGATAGGACCTCTTCCAACCGCTTTATTGTCTTCTCTTTGCCCAGAAGCGCCAGGACCTCGAATATGCCGGCTGAAACGCTTTTGCCTGTAACAGCGACCCTGAGAGGATGAATCAAATCCCCTCCTTGTATATTCAGTTCTTTCAGGAGCGCACGCATAGATGTCTCGATATTTGCAGGTGTAAATTCGTCTATCTTCTCTAAGCGTTCTTTGGCTAGTTTTAGTATACCTAAAACCCCGTCTTTTTTCAAAAACTTTTCCACTGCCTCTTCCCTGTAAACCACTTCATCCAGTATAAATATATCCACCTCATCCTTAAATTCAAGGAGGGTCTTTACCCTGGGGTGATAAAGTTCAGCGATTTTCTTAAACCACTGCGCGTCATATTCGCCTTTAACAAAAGGTTTAACCTCTTTTACGAAGCTGTCCAAACTCATTTTTCTTATGTGCTCGCCGTTCAGCCAGCGGAGCTTGTCCTCATTAAACTCAGCCCCGCGTTTATTGACACGCTTCAAACTGAATTTCTTTATTATATAGGGCGTCTCCATAAATTCTTTATTGTCTCCTGGCGCCCACCCCAAAAGCGCGAGATAATTCACCATTGCCTCTGCAAGATAGCCTTTCTCGCGATATTCAGAAATCGCCACTGCGCCGAATCTTTTTGAAAGACGGGATTTATCGGGAGCGAGTATCAGCGGTATGTGCGCGAATTTTGGCGGTTTTACGCCAAGCGCGTTATATAAAGCAATCTGCTTATTTGTATTGGAGATATGATCGTCTCCCCTTATAATATGCGATATCTTCATATCAATATCGTCGATGACACAGGCAAAATTATAAGCAGGGGTCTTATCTGATTTTATCAGAACCAGTTCCCCTATAAGAGAATTGTCCACTTCTATCTCGCCGTGTACAATGTCATATATCTTTATCTTTTCAACCGGGACCTTAAAAATAATCGCGTCTCCGTCTTTATACGCCAGGTCCTGCTTGACCAATTTATCCGCGTATGAAAGATATATATCCAGGCGTTTGCTCTGAAAATACGGGCCCTCATCACACTTTAAACCTAACCATTCAAGGCTCGAAAGGATCTCTTTTAGATACACATCGCTTGAACGTTTCCTGTCCGTATCTTCTATCCTCAGGATAAACTTGCCTGCCTGCGTCCTTGCGTAAAGCCAGTTAAAAAGCGCTGTGCGGGCGCTTCCTATGTGCAGATTGCCTGTTGGACTTGGGGCAAATCTA
This sequence comes from uncultured Planctomycetia bacterium, assembly GCA_964489855.1. Taxonomy (GTDB): domain Bacteria; phylum Omnitrophota; class Gorgyraeia; order Gorgyraeales; family Gorgyraeaceae; genus JAHIPS01. The sequence continues at coordinate 7,230 of CAZBAQ010000001.1, forward strand.
ACGCGAACCATATTCATATCCTTCCATTATCGCCTTTTCATTTATGGCAATCATATTGTGGTGATGACGTGGGATCACATCCTTTAAAGACTGGATCAGGAATTCTATCGGCAATAGATCTTTTCTTGCTAAAAGCGCGCCGAGCATGATCATATTGCCAACACGGGGATTTCCTAACTTCAGGGCCATATCTGTAGCCGGGATCTTCAAAATATCTATATCGCTTCTTTTAGTTTCAATCTCTGCCAGGGACTTATTTATAATCAGCGTGCCGCCGGGTCTGATCTTTGGTTCGAACTTTTTAAGAGATGGCTTATTCATCACAATGCATATGCCTGGCTCCTTTACAACAGGGGACGCAATAGGGGTATCTGAAATGACCACCATGGAATGCGCGGTCCCACCCCTTACCTCTGCGCCATACGAAGGCATCCACGTAACGTTCTTACCTTCATTCATGGCAGCATAAGAAAGGGTCTTTCCCATAAGCATTATACCCTGGCCGCCAAACCCTGCGAAAATAATCTCTTCTTTCACCGAAAAACCCCCAATGGATATTCTTTTATCATGGTCTCGGCTACCCACTTGACCGAATCTTCAGGCGAAAGCCCGATATATGTGGGACACTGCGAAAGCACCTCGACAATGGAAAAACCCGCGCCATCGATCTGATTCTGAAACGCCTTTTTTATTGCCTTCTTTGCCTTTAAAATATTCTGAGGAGAATGGATCGAAACCCTCTCTGCATATGAAACACCTGGCAATACTGACAAAAGCTCGCACACCTTTAGAGGAAAGCCGTGTCTTTTCTGGTCCCGGCCCAGAGGCGTAGTAGAGGTCTTCTGTTTCAACATTGTCGTTGGCGCCATCTGGCCGCCTGTCATGCCATAGACCGCGTTATTGACAAATATAATGCTTATATTCTCTCCTCTATTAGCGGCGTGCACTATCTCTGCAGTGCCTATTGCTGCCAGATCTCCATCGCCCTGATACCCAAATACAATATTCTCGGGTGCCACCCTTTTTATACCTGTTGCAACTGCCGGCACCCTGCCATGCGCTGCCTCCGTGACATCAAAATTCCAATAGTCATACGCAATGACCGCGCAGCCAACAGGCGCAATACCTATGGTCTTCTCCCTTATGCCCAGTTCATCTATTATCTCACAGATAAGGCGATGGACTATGCCGTGCCCGCATCCAGCGCAGTAGTGTGTAGGTGCGTCTTTCATGCTTTCTGGTTTTTCAAAAATCTTTTTCATAACAATCTAGCTGAGAGCTGAAAGCTCATTAACTATCTCATCCTCTGTAGGGACTCCGCCGCCTGAGCGACCGTAAAAATGAACTGGTTTTTTGCACTCTATGCTGAGTTTGACATCCTCTACCATCTGACCGCAGCTCATCTCTACTACTAAAAATGATTTGACTTTTTCAGCTATCCTTTTTAATTCTTTCTCTGGAAATGGCCACAGGCTTATTGGCCTGACGAGTCCTATCTTTTTCCCCTCAATGCGTAATTTCTCAACAACGTTCCTTGAGATCCTGCTGGTCGTGCCATACGCCACCACCATGAGATCACTGTCATCACCATATAAAATTTCACAGCGGACTTCTTTATCTTTAATCTCAGCGTATTTCTTCTGCAGCTTCCTGTTAAACATCTCCAGGCTCCCATCTTCCAGCAAAAGCGACCGGATCTTTCTCGGCTCTCTGCCCTTACATCCATCCAAAACCCATTCTTTTCTTATTTGGGATTTGGGATTTGGGATTTGGGATTTAAGTTCTACTGGCTCCATCATCTGCCCCAGGATACCGTCTCCCAATATCATCACCGGTGTCCTGTATTTATCCGCCAGATCAAACGAAAGCATTGTCAGCTCCGCTATCTCCTGTAAAGATGCCGGCGCCAAAACTATCTGATGATAATCACCATGACCTCCGCCTTTTGTCGCCTGAAAATAATCGCTTTGGCTCGGAGCTATATTGCCAAGGCCTGGTCCTCCCCTCATCATATTTACTATTACCCCGGGAAGCTCGCAGCCTGCAAGATATGATATACCCTCCTGCTTAAGACTTATGCCAGGACTTGAAGAAGAAGTCATTGCCCTCGTGCCCCTGAGCGACGCGCCAAAGACCATATTTATAGCTGATATCTCGCTCTCTGCCTGGATAAATACTCCGCCCACCTCTGGCATGTGCCTCGACATATAAGCCGGCAGTTCATTCTGCGGCGTAATAGGATATCCTGCATAAAACCTGCACCCTGCCATTATAGCAGCCTCTGCCAAAATCTCATTACCGCACATCAGAACTTTTTCAGTTTGGATTTTGGAATTTGGAATTTGGAATTTCATCTGTATACCTCTATACACATATCAGGACATACGATCGCGCAAAAAGAACATCCCGTGCACTTCTTATCTTTATCCAAAAATAAAACCGGATGTATGCCTCTTTTATTAATAAAATCCTCTGATACAATACACCCCTTCGGGCAATATACCACGCAGAGCCTGCAGCCTTTGCATCTTTCTTTATTGATCTCTATTTTCGGCATGATAATATAGTGTCTCTTATCTTTTCTGCTGACAGACCACACTTATCAAGCAGGATCTCTCTTTTTCCATGCTCGATAAATCTATCCGGAAGCCCTATAGTCTTTATTGTAGCACTTTTCGGCACCTTATCAATAATAGATTCCAGAACAAAAGAACCAAATCCGCCGCAGGCCACGCCTTCCTCTACCGTAAAGAGCTTTCCTGTCTTGGAAACCGACTCCAATATGAGCTCCAGATCTAATGGCTTGATGAACCTTGCGTTTATAACTTCACAATCCACACCTTCGTTTAAAAGCAGTTCTGCTGTCTTTAAAGAAACCGGAGCCATATAGCCCAAGCTCAATATCGTTGCGTCCTTGCCTTCCTTTAGAATTTCTGCTTTACCTAAAGAAATAGGAAGACTGGTCGTGGTCGAGGCGAAACCTCGACCAGTTTGTGGTCGAGGTTTCGCCTCGACCAAAGGATAACTCCTGCCGCGAGGATATCTCATTGCAATCGGACCCTTATTATAAGAAAGCGCGAATCTAAACATCTCCTTGAATTCCTCTTCATCCTTCGGAGCCATGACTATCATATTCGGCATATGTCTTAAATACGCGATATCAAATACCCCGTGATGCGTAGGCCCATCTTCTCCCACAATGCCTGCGCGGTCCAGCATAAATGTCACGTTGAGGTTCTGGAGACAAACGTCGTGTATTATCTGGTCGTAAGAACGCTGCAAGAATGTGGAATATATTGCCACGACTGGCTTCAGGCCAGCCCTTGCCAGGCCTGCGGCAAAACCTACTGCGTGCTGCTCTGCCATTCCAACATCAAAAAATCTATCGGGAAAGACCTTTGCAAATCTATCCAGGCCTGTGCCTTCAGGCATGGCAGCTGTTATGGCCACGATCCTTTTATCCTTTTCCGCAGCGTCAATAACCCCCTCGCTAAACACGCTTGTAAAATCCTTCTGCAAGGACACCTTCTCGCCTGTCTCAACATTAAATGAACCCACGCCGTGGAATTTCTCAGGTATTTTTTCCGCGTAAGAATAGCCCTTGCCTTTTTTTGTGACAAGGTGCAGCAAAACTGGCGAATCCATATCAATGATGTTTTTCAATGTGGAGACTACTGAGCGTATATCATGACCATCTATGGGACCAAAATACTTGAACCCTAATTCTTCAAAAAGCATACCAGGAACCAAAAGATTCTTAAGTCCTTCTTCTAGGCGCCTGGCTGAACGTATTATCCTGAAACCAAAACGCGGCACGCGCTTTAAAAGACCTTCTATGTCCTTCCTGATCCTATTGTAAATAGGCGCGCTTATGATCCTGTTCAGGTATTTACTTAAGGCGCCCACGCTCCTGGATATACTCATCTCGTTGTCGTTGAGTATGACAAGTATTTTTTTGCGAAGATGCCCGGCATGGTTAAGTGCCTCGAATGCCATGCCTCCGCCTAAAGACGCATCGCCTATGACAGCGATTACCCTGTGTAATTTTCCTTCCAGGTCTCTTGCGGCAGCCATACCCAATGCAGTAGAAATAGAGGTGGACCCATGACCTGTTGTAAATACATCAAATTCGCTTTCAAATCTATTGGGAAAACCGCTCAGGCCGCCCAGCTGGCGCAGCGTAGAAAACCTGTCTTTTCTGCCGGTCAACAACTTATGCGCGTACGTCTGATGACCCACATCCCATATGATAATGTCTTCGGGCGCGTTCAAAGAATAATGCATCCCCAATATGAGTTCCACGGCCCCAAGGCTTGACGCAAGATGTCCGCCTGAAGAAGAAACTGTTTTTACAATAGTCTCTCTTATCTCCTGCGCCAGGCCAGACAATTCATCCATGCTCAGTTTTTTTAAATCAGAAGGGTGATTTATTTTTTCTAATAATCCCGGCATATTAAGATCTTCTCTCTAAAATTAAATCCGCGATCCCTGAAAGCCTGTTGGCGTTATTCCCGAAAATACTGAGATGCGACTTCGCCCTTTTGTTCAGGAGTTCTGCCATTTTCCTCACGTGTTCTTTCCCGTATACCCTGACGTAGCCATCCTTATCGATCAAATCATCTATGAGCTGGAACGTAAAACCAATGTGTCTGCCAAAATCATTGATCGCGTCTATCTTTTTTTTGCCAGCGCCTTTAAACACGCATCCTGCCTTTAAGGCCGCCTCGAAAAGCGCGCCTGTCTTCTTAGCCGCAATATAATCCAGATCTCTTTTTTTCTTATTTGCCCCCTCCATATCTACGACCTGGCCGCCTATAGTGCCGCGGCTGCCTACTGCCATAGAGATATCCCTGAGGATGTCCAGATTGCCCGCGCCTGAAAGCAGCTCGAACCCCATGGTGAGAAGCGCATCGCCTGCTAAAAGCGCTATTTCCTCGTTGAATTTTTTATGACAACTGGCCCTGCCCCGCCTGTAGTCATCATTGTCCATACACGGAAGGTCATCATGTATAAGCGTATATGTATGTATGAGTTCTATGGCGCACGCGATTGGCACGATCGAAGCGCCCTTGCCCCCGCACGCCTCAAAACTCGCGATGGTCATGACAGGCCTTATCCTTTTGCCGCCTGAAAATACTGCGTACCGCATTGCCCTGTGGATAGATTCTGGCTTTTCTTTTGTCGGCGGCAAACACCTATCCAGCGCTTTATCAATGACCTTCTTCTTGTTTGCAATATATTTTTTTATATCCATATCCTTGTGACTCTGCCTGTTCAAGGCTAAGCCTTGAACAGCTAAGACTGCTATTCTTTGAAAGGTTCAAGTTCTATCTTGTCGCCCTTTTTAACAAGTATCTCGACCTTGCGTTTCGTCTCATCCAGGCGTTTTCTGCAAAGACGCAGGAGCTTCACACCTTCTTCGTATTTCTTCAATGACTCGTCAAGCGGCATCTGACCGGTTTCCAGATCATCTGCGATCGCTTCCAGCTTATTCATCATATCTTCAAATTTTAATTCCTTTGCCATAATAGCCCCCTTTATTCGATCTCCTCCACCCTGCTCTTAAAACTTCCTTTTGAAAGCCTTGTCTCGACCATATCTCCTTTTTTAAGGATCTTCGTATCCTTGAGCACTTTTTTCTCAGGCAGCTTGAAATTAATGCTGTATCCCCTGCCTAAAATACCCAAAGGACTCAATATCCCTATCTTCTCAGAGATAGATTTAAAATTTTCCTCTTTTAATTCAATATAATGTTTGAATCGCAGACTCAGACCCTGTTCTACATCATCGAGACGCTGCTCGTACTGTTTTATAATGTCCAGGGGATAATCCTTGAGCCTTTTTTCAATATTGTCCAGTTTATCGACTAGCTCGCTCTTTTTCGCAATGACCCTCTCTGCGGCAACAGACGGCGTTGGCGCCCTTAAATCCGCTACAAAATCGCTGATCGTCCAATCTATCTCATGACCCACTGCGCTTATAATAGGTAGTTTTGAGTTGTGTATTGCCCGCGCCACTACCTCTTCATTAAATGCCCATAAATCCTCCAGGCTCCCGCCGCCCCTCCCGATTATTATCACGTCCACATTGCCGAGCTTATTAAACTCGTCTATTGCCCTCGCTATCTCTTCCTTTGCGCCTTCGCCCTGAACCTTTACAGGATTTATAATGACCTCGACGTTCGAAAATCTTCTGTTCAAAACATGAAGCATATCTCTGATCGCCGCGCCTGTTGGAGAAGTGACTATGCCGATCCTGTCCGGAAGCATCGGTATCGCAGCCTTTCTAGAATCATCAAAAAGTCCTTCCTTAAAAAGTTTTTCCTTTAATTGTTCAAACGCGAGCTGTAACGCGCCCACGCCCTTTGGCTCCATCCTTGATATATTCAGCTGATACTGGCCGCGTTTTTCATACACGCCTACCCTGCCAAAACATAACGCCTGCATGCCGTCTTTTATCTCAAACTTTACCTTCTCATTGTATCCTTTAAAAAATGTACATTTTAATTCGCCTCTCTCGTCTTTTAATGTAAAATAAAAATGACCTGAGGAGTGGGCAACGAAATTCGATATCTCTCCCTCCACCCACACGGTTGGAAAAGCTGATTCCAGGACCAGCTTTATACCAGCGGTCAACTCGCTTACCTTGTATATGTATCTTTCCTTTTTACTGGTGGCTGTATCAGGAGTGGTCTTCAAGTCTCTCTCTCACCCTTTCTATAGATAATGCCTTCCCGGTCTTTTCATCTATCTCGACTATAGCACCATGGAGTTCGACGTCCCTATCCGCCATTTCAAATTTCCTCGGCATACACGTGAGAAAATGTTCTATTACAGGTTCTACCTTCCGGCCTATGACTGAATCATGAGGTCCTGTCATTCCGAGGTCCGTTATATACGCGCTTCCCTGCGGCAATATCTTTTCATCAGCTGTCTGGACATGCGTATGCGTCCCGAATACGACACTCGCCTTGCCGTCAAGGAATCTACCCAGCGCGATCTTTTCACTCGTGGCCTCTGCATGCATATCGACCAGGATTATCTTCGTATCCTTATGGACCATCTGTATCTCTTTTTCCGCGGTCTTGAACGGGCACGCATCAATATGACCCATGAATACCCTTCCGACGACATTTATTACAGCTACCTTTTTACCTGAACTTGATTTAACGATGGTCGTGCCTGTACCGGGACATTCTTTTGGATAATTTGCCGGCCGCAAGATCCTTTTGTCTTTATCCAGTCTCTCGTATATCTCTTTTTTCTTCCAGATATGGTCTCCCGAGGTCACCACATCTACCTGTCCCTCAAAGAGTTCATCCACTGTCTCGTTTGTAAGGCCTGAACCGCCGGCGATATTCTCAGCATTGGCCACCACGAAATCTATGCACCTGTCCCTCCGAAGGCCTGGCACTATTTTTTTAATAGCTGTCCGACCCGGACGGCCGACTATGTCACCTATTAACAATACTCTCATAAAACTCCAGTTTATGCACTATTTTGCATACTCGACTGCCCTCGTCTCCCGAATAACCGTTACCTTTATCTGCCCAGGATACTCGAGCCCCTCTTCTATTTTCTTGCTTATCTCCCGCGCAAGGCCTATTGCCTGAAGATCCGTGACCTTGTCAGGCTGTATTATCACGCGTATCTCCCTGCCGGCCTGTATTGCGTACGCCTTTTCAACTCCCTTGAAAGAATCGGCTATTGATTCCAGTTTCTCCAGACGTTTTATATAATTCTCGAGCGTCTCCCTGCGAGCGCCAGGCCTGGACGCGCTAACTGCGTCAGCAGCCTGTAAAAGCACGGCATAGATAGAAGTCGCCTCTTCTTCCTCGTGGTGAGAAGCTATCGCGCTCACGACATCTTTGGACTCGCCGTATTTCTTTGCAAGGTCCGCGCCTATCCTTGCGTGCGGGCCTTCGACCTCATGCGTTACTGCCTTTCCTATATCATGCAAAAGCCCGACGCGCTTTGCCAGGTTGACATCCAGGCCCAGCTCCCCAGCCATAACAGCCATAATAACACTGACCTCTTTCATATGCTGTAATGCATTCTGGCCATAACTGGTCCTGTACTTTAATCTGCCTATAAGCTTTATGATCTCGGGATGCACACGCTGGACACCCAGTTCAAACACAGTATGTTCGCCCTCTTCTTTTATGGTATTGTCCATTTCATGCTTTACCTTTCCCACGACCTCTTCTATGCGTCCAGGGTGAATGCGGCCGTCCTGCAAAAGCCGCTCGAGCGTTATCTTCGCTATCTCGCGCTTCACCATGTCAAAACCGGATAATATGACAGCCTCCGGTGTATCGTCGATAATAACGTCTATGCCTGTCGCGATTTCAAGCGCGCGTATATTCCTTCCTTCCCTGCCTATGATCCTTCCCTTCATCTCATCGTTTGGCAGAGCCACAACAGACACGGTCGTGTTAGTCACGTGTTCTGCGGCGCACTTCTGTATTGCGACTGAAAGCACCTCTTTTGCCTTTTTATCAGCGGATTCCCTGGACACGCCAACGATCTGCTGAAAAAGTGTCTGCGCCTCTTTTTGCGCATCATCCTCTATCCTGCGTAAAAACAATTTCTTTGCCTCTTCAACGCTAAGACCTGATATCCTCTGGAGCTTCTGACGTTCTTCCGCAACAAGCCTGGAAAGCTCGTTCTGTCTGGACTCGATAGACTTTTCCTTGTCCACCAGAAGACCTTCTCTTCTCGCGATATCCTTGTCCTTTTTCTCAAGGATATCCATTTTACGCTCTACATTTTCTTCTTTCTGGCCCAGCTTTTTTTCAAGATCCACGAGATCCTGGCGTTTGTCCTTTGTCTCGTGCTCAAAATCCGTACGCATCCTGAACTTTGAATCCTTTACCTCGAGTTCGAGCTCCTTCTTTTTATTCTCCAATTCCTTTTTTGACTCTTCGAGAAGCCTCTTTGCGCTCTGTTCGGTCTCCTTCAGATGTTTCTCTGAAAAAAACTTCCTTATAAAATATCCTGCGAAAAACACCAGGATAAAGACCAGTACTTCGATTACAGAGATTATCGTCTTAAGATTTTCCTCCATGGTGAACACCTCCTGATTATATATAAAAGGTACTGCCTAGTTGGTTATAACCATGGTAAGAGAGATGTCGTGTCTTGCGGTAGGTATTTTTTTAAACATCTGGAATCTAAAGCCTAGGCCTATTTTCGAAGTGCGTCTTGGCAAGCGCTTCAAAAAATTATCGTAATAACCCTGGCCGCGGCCGAGCCGGTTGTGGCGTCTATCAAATGCAATGCCAGGCACTATTACTAAATCTATATCCTTTAATCTAACAGGTCTTTTGGTCTTAGATACCATCGGTTCGTAAATACCATACGGGCCTTTTTTAAGTCCCTGCCCAAGACTTCTTAAGCGCACAGGCTTAATCATTTTCTCTCTTCTTGCAGTGGTCGGCAAAACTACCTTTTTGCCCATCTTAAGGGCCTTTTTTATTACAGCTCCTGTTTCTACCTCGTTGGTTCCCTTTGAAATATAAAGCATCATGTATCTTGATGTCAAAAATTCTTTTTGCTTAAGGAGTTTCTCCTGTATAATCCTGCTCTTCTTTCTCCTTTCTGAGATTGCCTGATCATTCAGTTTTTCTTTCATCCTTTTTCTTAGGGCTTCTTTTTGCTTCATGCTGCCTTACCGTGTTTTTTCAGATAATCATCGATTGCTGACTTGAGCGCCTCTTCTGCAAGTAACGAACAGTGCATTTTTATAGAAGGTAACCCGCCTAATGCTTCTGCTACAGCCCTGTTGGAAATCTTCTTTGCTTCGTCAATGGACTTACCCTTGACAAGATCTGTGATCATGCTGCTCGTGGCTATAGCCGCGCCGCATCCGAACGTTTTAAATTTTGCATCCACAATCACTTCATTCTCAACTTTAATGTAAAGCCTCATGATATCGCCGCAAACAGGATTACCGACATTGCCAATACCATCCGCGTCAGGGATCTCGCCAACATTCCTTGGATTTTTAAAATGCTCCATTACCTTTTCACTGTATTGTGAAGTAAAACCTTCCATAATATCATCACCCCTGTTTTTCTAATTTAACCTCCCTGGGTTTATTCAGTTTAGAATAATCCTTTGGGGGTCTTGTCTTTTTCATATTATCAATCATGTTCAGCTCCTTAAGCCGGTTGTATATCAATATCCATGCGCAGTCCTTGTCTTTGTCCACTTCGCATTTTCCCTTATCTGAGCCGCCGCATGGCCCGTTCAAAAGGCCCTTTGCGCATCGCGTAACAGGACATATCCCGCCTGTAATATTAAGCACACACTCTCCGCACATAGCGCAGCGCTCAGACATCACAAGCCCTGTCATATCCACAACAGACCCGAACAGCGTGTCGCAACCCGTATACACAGGCCTTTTAGCCCTGTCATTGTCAAGCACAGACTGTGTCCCCAGGCCACACGCCAGCACCAAAAACGCCTCTGCCTCGTCTATGGCCTTTTTGTTTTTGGCAAAGTTGAGTTTTACCTGGCTTGATATACACGGGGCGTCAGGTATCGTCCATCCTGTCACTATCTTTCCTTTATCCTCGAGGAGTTTTTTCATCTCCAGCACTTCTTTTTCGCTGCCGGTCCTACACGTGGTGGCGCACAGGCCGCATCCTATTATGAAGATCTTTTTTTTAGGACCTATCGCTTCTAATATATCTTTAAATTCTTTTTTCTGCGAGACTATCATAAAAGCTCCTCAAATTTTGCGAAGCAAAATTTGACCCCGAACAACCATCAAACCTGCTGGTATGCTGCGAGGGGTAAATCTTAAAGTAGCTCCTTTATATCATTTTCAAAGACTTCTTTATCCCTGTATCCCATATATCTTTTTCTTATGTTGCCGTCCCTGTCTATGACAAATGTCGTGGGAATGGATATTATGCCGCCGTATGAATCAGTGACTCTATCGTCCTGCAATAAAAGTGTATAATTCATGTTATTTTCTTCAGCAAAAAGAGGCACTATCCTCTCTCCATTCCAATCCACAGAGATACCCACGACCTCGAGTCCTTTATTTTTATATTCATCCTGGAGTTCTATAAAATGCGGTATCTCCGCGATGCATGGCGGGCACCACGTGGCCCAGAAATCAAGTATAACTACCCTCCCCCTAAAGTCTGACAGGCTTACCTTATTACCATTGATATCCGAAAGACTAAACTCGGGCGCCTGTTTATAGATCACCTCCGGGACTTTATGCATTGCATTGACCCAGACTAAAATCAGAATGGCAATAGAGACTAAAACACCTATAACAATGACTGCTTTTTTACTCATATCATCCCCTGTATGCGGCAATAATACCGCTTAGCCTAGAAAACTGCCCTGTAAAAAGAAGCGTTCCCACGATCACCAGAAATACACCTGTAACGATAGGCACAAATTTCATAAAATTCTTGAAGCGGTTAAATATAAAAAGAAACTGGTTTATTGCAAGACTCGCTACAAAAAACGGGACGCCTAACCCCATTGAATAAAAACATAATAGCATTATTGCCCTTGGCAGGCTCTCGAGGGTAGAAGCGTATATAAGTATGCTCGAGAGGATCGGGCCCACGCAGGGTGTCCAGCCCACGGCAAATGCCATACCTACTAATAGAGAACCGAAATAACCCGCTTTCTTTTTATTAAAACTCAGGTTTTTTTCGCGATTCAAAAACCCCAGTCTCAATGCCCCTGATATATGCAACCCGAATAATATTATAAGAATTCCTCCTATCTTCTCAAACAATGTCTTTCTTAGGCCAAAAAAACTACCCAGGTACGCGAATGTCACACCGAAAAGGATAAATACTATAGAGAATCCCAATATGAAAAACAGGGAATGCATGGCCGTGACCCTTCTTATATTGGAAGAAGGGCTCAGCGTCTTTATATCCTCAAAGGACTTACCTGTAATATACGTTATATATGAGGGAAAAAGAGGTAGGATGCATGGAGAAAGAAACGTCAAGACCCCGGCGACAAAAGATATAACGATAGAGACTTCGCTAGTATTAGTCATGTATTCTCCTAGGGAGTTTACTTTCGCGAAGCCCTGACCCTTATTATATCCTGCTGCGCCCTTATGTCCTCAAGTCGCGCTATTATATCCTGCTGGTTCTTTAAAACTTCGTCTATCTTCTCTGAAACAACACCATCTGTCTTTGAGGATTTCTGCTCCTTAGTAAATCCCTTTATTGACAAAACCCCCAGAGACATTATGATTGCCAGAAAAAGTGATAAAAACCATGCCTTTCTTGCCATATAACACCTCTTTTTCTCAAGTCTTATTATAGCAAAAACTGCCCCTTCCGTCAACCCCCTCTTAAGTTGACAAATCTGACACGTTCATTTTGTCAACTTAAGCTAAAGGTGCAGCTTGCTGAGGGGCCCAGTATTCAAGACATCCTTTTTCTCTAGCCATCCCCGGCGGGCTACTGACACGCCGTATTTCATTGTATCCAACTGTTCTACGATGTGGGCATCTGTATTTATCACGAGTTTTACGCCAAGATCCTTTGCCATGCGAGAACTTATATCATTCAAATCCAGGCGCTGTGGAAAGCTATTTATCTCAAGCGCAGTATCAGTATCTTTACAGACCTTTAATATCTCCTCCAGGTCCACCTCGTATGCCTCTCTCGCGCCCCATAACCTGCCGGTAAGATGCGCTATCATATGGACATATTTATTCTGGCACGCCTTTATAATACGTTTTGTCAGTCTCTCCTTTGACTGCTTGAATCCTAGATGTATAGCGCCTATCACCACATCCATCTCTTTTAAAATATCGTCGGGGTAATCAAGTCTCCCTTCTGAATCAATGTCCACCTCTGCGCCGAATAAAATCCTGACGCCTTTATGCTTTTTGTTTAGCTTCTCTATTTCTTTTCTCTTAAGTTTTAGCTCGTCTTTATTAAGGCCGCCTGCTATCTTCAGCCCCTGGGAATGATCGGTAATAGCAATATACTCATACCCCAGTCCTCTTGCCTTTAAAACTATATCTTCGATAGAGCTTCCACCGTCAGACCATCTTGAATGTACATGTAAATCACCCTTTATATCTCCCAACTCTACAAGTCTTGGTAATTTTTTCTTGATACTGGCCTCGATCTCGCCCCTGTCCTCTCTTAGCTCAGGCGGGATATACTCCAACCCTAGACCTTTATACATCTGGAGTTCTGTTTCTCCTGCCAACTGCTTTTCCCCTTTGAACAATCCATATTCATTCAGCTTTAATCCTTTTTTTATAGCGGCCTGACGCAATCTTATATTATGCGCCTTTGAGCCGGTAAAATACATAAGAGCCGCTCCGTAAGATGTATCCTTTACCACTCTCACATCCACCCGTACATTATCTTCTGTAACTATTGAAGATTTTGTAGGACCTTTTGCCAGGACATCTTTTACAGAAACCAGCGTCGTAAACTTATCCATGACCTTTTCCGGTTTTTTCGACGAGACCAGTATATCGATATCCCTTACGGTATCCTTCATCCTCCTGAGGCTTCCGGCCGTATTTATATTTTTTACATCTTTTAATCTTTCAAGCTGAGCGATAAATAAACCAGCCACATCTGTCGCTGTTTTTAAATCCATCCTGTCATGCCCGCGCTTGACAAGCTCTATACCGCGCAGGATATTTTCTTCGGTCTTCTCTTTTATGCCAGGAAGGCCTTTTATCTTTCCGGAATGCGCCATTCTCTCCAGCATTACTATGTCGCGTATTCCGAGTCTCTCGTGTAATAGTTTTGCTGTCTTCGGACCTATGCCTGGTATGGTCAATATATCCAAAAGTCCTTTAGGTATATTCTTTTTTAATTCCTCCAGGTATTTAAGCTTATCTGTTAAAACGATCTCTTTTATCTTCTCTTCCAGATCCTTGCCAATGCCAGGGATGCTCTTCAGGCGATCCTCTTTGACAAAGACCCCTATATCCTCCGGGATAGATTCTATATTCTGCGCGGCCCGTTCGTACGCCCGTATCCTGAAGCGATTCTCACCCTTTATCTCCAGGATCTGCGCGATCTTTCTAAATATGTCTGCTACGTCCCGATTCTTCACAATATAAGTATTTTAGCATAGATTTCCCCATGCATAAAGTGTATAATACCTCTGAAAGGTCAGGTAATAAATATGATACTTAAATTCTTGCGGAAGAAAAAGAACATGAAGAGGATAATATGGGGGCTGGCGATACTCATAATACCCGCGTTTGTTATATGGGGGGCTGGCGCAAACAAGGGAGACAAAAAAGGCCCGAGTTATGCCGGAAAGGTATTCAGCAGAAAAGTCTCTCTCGATGAATATTTTAATATGTGGCAGGTTACGCGGGATTATGCAATAAAGACATTCGGAAACAACGTGCCTCCTGAATTTATCGACCAGATGGCATGGAGCCGCATACTGCTTTTAGAAAAGACGAAAAAAGAGCGGATAGTTGTAAACGACAGGGAGGTAGTCGAGGTGATCGCCTCCTACCCTGCATTTCAGCGAAACTCTAGCTTTGATAAGAAGCTTTATAAATCAATGGTCGGAGACAACGCCAGGGGCTTCGAGGAAAGGATAAGGGACGACATCCTTATCTCTAAGCTCAGAGAAAAAATTACTAAAGATATTTCTGCAAGCGACGACGAGATAAAAAATGAATACAGAAAAAAATTTGAAAAAATAAAATCCTCCTATATCTCGATGCCATTCTCTGAATTTGAAAAGGATGTCCAATACCAGGAACCTGACCTCTTAAGATTTTATGAAGCGGACAAGACCCTGTTCCAAAAACCTGAAGAAAGAAACATAATGTATATTGAGATACCTCTTTCAAGGTTTGACAAAGAAATATATATCTCGGAGGATCAGATAAAAAGGTATTTCGAGGAACATCTCTCCGATTATAAAAATCCGGACTCTGAAGACATGCCGCAATTAAATGAGGAAATTAAAAAAGAGATAGGTGATAAACTCTCACTCCAGAGAAAAGCCTCGCTCGCGGAAGAATTAGCCTACAAGGCGCTGGATACCGTAATTGAAAAAAAGGAACTGAAAGAAGCCGGCCGCTCGTTCGCGCTGGAGATAAAAGATACGGGTTTTTTTAACATGCAGGAAGAGGTCCCTGGCATCGGCTGGTCATACGAATTCACCGGAAGGGCCTTTGACTTAAAACCAGGCGAGATCTCGCATATGCTTATAAAGACCGCCAGCGGTTTCTACATTATACAATTAAAGGAGAAAAAACCTCTTTATATACCGGTATTTAAAGAAGCGGGGGATAGTGTAAAAAAAGCATACGTCCAAAATAAATCTGTAGAACTTTGCGAAAAAGAAGCTAAAAAACTCTACTCAACTATAAAGAATAAACTGGATAACGGACTATCTTTTGAAGATGCTGCAAAAGAGATCGGAAAGGAATTAAATACTACTGAGCTTCTGACGCGCGAGAGCTACATACCCGGACTTGGCCCTGCCATGGATTTTGTCGAAAATGCCGTCTCTCTGGAAAATAACGAAATAGCCGGCCCTGTAAAAATGGCTGAGAGCTGGGTCATTTTAAGACTTGACGAATATCAGGATGTAGACGAGGATAAATTTACAGAGGAAAAGGATGATTTCAGGGAAAATCTTTTATCGCGTAAGAAAGAAGAAAGTTTCGGTAAATATTTTGAAGCATTGAAAAAAGAGGCAGATTTTATAAGTTATATCGTGGAATAACCGATCATTTGTGGCTTAAAAGACCTTTTAGCTCCTTCATAAACTGGTTTATATCCTTGAACTGGCGATACACAGAAGCGAATCTCACGTAGGCAACCTCGTCCAGACCATACAAGAGTTCCATTAAAAGCTCCCCTACCGCGCTCGCCTCTACTTCTTTCTCAAATTTACTCTGAAGCGTATGTTCTATCCTGTCCACTAGCTCCTCGAGCTGCTGCGTGCTTATCGGCCTTTTTTCACACGCTTTTTGAATACCGGCCAGGATCTTTTTTCTGTCAAACGGTTCGCGCCTCCCGTCCTTTTTTATCACCATTAAAGACGCCTCTTCTATGTTCTCATATGTCGTAAAGCGCCTTTTACACTTGAGACACTCCCTGCGCCTTCGGATCGAACGACCTTCTTCAGAAGAACGCGAATCGATTACCTTGTCTTCCTTGTGACCGCAGAATGGGCATTTCATAAAAACTCTCCTTTTTGTTCAAGGCTAAGCCTTGAACAGGTCTGTTCAAGGCTTAGCCTTGAACAACGCAGAATAAAGAGGAAATTTCTTGAGAAGTTCGGACGAGCGTTTAGCGCACCCATCCAATGTCAGGGAATCGTTTTTCTTTGTGAGCGCCATATCTATGATCTCCGCTATTTCCTTCATCTCCTGCTCTTTCATGCCTCTCGTAGTAACCGCAGGCGTGCCCAGCCTTATGCCGCTTGTGACTGAAGGGCCCTTTTTATCAAAAGGTATCAGGTTTTTATTGACAGTTATATGGACTTTATCAAGGATCAATGCTGCTTCCTTTCCGGAAATGCCTTTTGGATTCAAATCCACCAGCAAAAGGTGCGTGTCTGTGCCGCCGGAGACTATCCTGAAACCAGAGCCCTCGAGAGACCTTGCCAGGGCCTTTGAATTTTTTACGATCCGAGATTGATATTCCTTAAATTCTTTTCCCTGCGCCTGTTTGAATGCCACTGCCTTTGCGGCTATGATATGCATCAAAGGCCCGCCTTGAACACCAGGAAAGACCTCTGCGTCTATCTTTTTCGCAAATTCCCTGCGGCAGAGTATAAAGCCGCCCCTGGGACCGCGCAAGGTCTTGTGCGTGGTAGCGCTAACCACATCTGCATGAGGCACCGGGTTTGGATGAAATCCCGCAGCCACAAGTCCTGCAAAATGCGCCATGTCCACAAAAAGATACGCGCCCACAGAGTCTGCGATTTCCCTGAATTTCTTAAAATCTATTGCCCGCGGATATGCGCTCGCGCCGGCCACGATCATCTTTGGCCTGTGCTTCTTTGCGAGCGCTGCCACTTCATCATAATCGATCTCTTCTGTCTTTTTATTCACGCCGTAGGATATAAAATTATACAACCTTCCTGAAAAATTATGCGCCAGGCCATGCGATAGATGCCCGCCGCATGCAAGGTCCATTGCGAGCACTGTATCGCCTGGCTTAAGAAGTGCGAAGTACACAGCCATGTTTGCCTGCGTACCTGAATGCGGCTGCACATTGGCATGACCTGCGCCAAAAAGCTCCTTTGCCCTCTTGACTGCCAGGCGCTCTGCATCATCAACATTCTCGCAGCCGCCATACCAGCGCTTTGCCGGATACCCCTCGGCATATTTGTTGGTCAACACAGACCCTTGCGCCTCCAGGACAGCCATGCTTGCAAAATTCTCGCTCGCTATAAGCTCGATGCTGTCCTGCTGCCGTCTCAATTCCTTTTGTATAACCTCGAAAATCTCCGGATCGATCTTCTTTAACACACTCATCTCGCCCTCTCCCCTTATCTGATAATCCTGACACGCACGATTCCTCAGATAAGCTTTAAATTATCGTTTTTTGTCGATCTTTATCATCTGGTCCACCCTTCTCTTGTGCCTTCCACCAAGAGAACGACTGGAAAGCCAGGCACTTGTGATTTTTTTAGCTTTTTCAATCGATACAATATTCGCTGCAAGGACCAGGACATTGGCATCATTATGCTCTCTACTTGAACGCGCAATATCCACTCTGTCGCAGAGCGCAGCCCTGACACCTCTTGCCTTATTGGCGACCATTGACATACCAATACCGGTCTTGCATATAAGGATGCCTCGCGAAAACTTTTTCTTCCCTACTGCCTTTGCTAATTCATATCCTATAATAGGATAATCGCAAGCCTCATCAGAATATGTCCCAAAATCTTTTACGCCGTGGCCCTTCTTCTTCAAAAATTCCACCAGGATCTCTTTTAATTTAAAACCGCCGTGATCCGTACCTATTGCAATTTTCATCAGTTTTTCTCCTTTTTGAATAACTCCAAAAATATATTTTCCACCTGATTTTTTATAATACCTTTGACATACCTGTATTCGTCGAGGGATTTTCCGATCGGATCAGGGATATCCTCACCCTCTTTTAAAAGCCTTGTCTTTGAGGCGGCCTCTGGCAGCATACTCAACGCAATATTTTTGTGAAAACTCTCCATCGTAAAGATAAAATCTGATTTTCTTAATAATTCCGGGGTGATGACCTTGCCCTTGTGCGTTGAAACATCCATGCCCTCTTCTTTCATGACCTCTATTGTATTTGTGGCCGCAGGGATATTTCCAAAACCTCCCGTACCAGCAGAATCAACCTGCACCTTTTCAGAAAGGACTGCCTCTTTGATAAATTTCTGAAGCATGCCTTTTGCCATCACGCTGCGGCAGCTGTTTCCCGTGCACACAAAAAGCACATGATAATCAGCCAATAGGTCCTCTTCAGGTATCGCTCCTCTTCTCAATATCTTGAATGGGTGAGCCGTTACATCCAAAACAGTGGATTCCTTGCCTGCTTCTGTCGTACCGCCATCCAATACCATATCAATCGCGTCTTTCATCTCAGAGATGACCTCTTTGGCTGACGTCGGAGGATTCTCTCCGGATATATTAGCGCTCGGAGCGACTATAGGTATAGATGCGGCATTTATCAATGCCAATGCTATTTTATTGCTAGGCATACGAATGCCTATTTTTTCTTTTTTGTTATTAAAAGCTACGATTGTCAGAGGCCCTGGCCAGAATTTATGAATAATCCTTTTTGCCTTCTCAGACAAATCCACGCGCAGATCCTTAATCGTTTCAAACCGCGCAATATGGATACTGAAAGGCTTGCCCGCAGGCCTTTTTTTTACAGCGCAGAGTCTTTTTATCGCATTCGAGTTTAAAAGATTCGCGGCAATACCATAGACTGTTTCTGTCGGAAACGCGACAAGCCCGCCTTTTTTTAAGACCTCAGCCGCGTCCTTTATCAAACCCCGATCTGGAAAATTAGGATTTATTTTTACGATCTTCGTCTGCATAATCTACGTCCTTTGTTAAGTTGACAAAATGAACGTGTCGGATTTGTCAACTTAAGGAGAGGATGCGGGAGGCAAAGTGGGCAGCGTTTTTGGCGCCTGCCTTGCCTATTGCCATGCACGCTACCGGAATGCCGCCCGGCATCTGAGTTATTGACAAAATTGAATCAAGCCCTTTCAATGCCTTTGTGTGCATGGGCACCCCTATAACAGGAAGTTCTGTATAAGCGCTCACTACGCCTGCCAGAGCAGCAGACATGCCTGCCCCGCATATCAAGACCTTTAAGCCGCGTTTCTTCGCGGATTTAGCGTACGCCCTGACCTTATCAGGCGTCCTGTGCGCTGAAAGCACATTTACCTCGTACCCGATCTTTTTCTCCTTCAATATTTTTTCTGTCTCTCTCATTGTCTCAGCATCAGATTTACTACCCATTAAAATCCCGACTAAAACTTTTTTATTAACCATTTTCCCTCCCCATTGCCTTGTATCCGATGTCTTTCCTGAAATAAATGCCGTCGAATTTTATTTTACCAGCTGCATCGTACGCGACTTCCTTTGCGGATTTTATGTCTCTGCCAAGCCCTGTTACGCCCAGCACCCTGCCGCCGCTTGTAAAGATCTTTCCATTCTCTGACACAGTGCCTGCGTGAAAAACCACAGAGTCTTTCACTCTCCTTGCGTCTTCCAAACCCCTGATCTCCTTGTGATTTTCATACGGACCAGGGTAGCCCTTTGACGCGCAGACTATACAAAGACACGGTCTTTTGTCCCATTCAAGCTTTATCTTGTCCAGCGTCCCGTCTATACACGACATTGCCACATCCACCAAATCTGACTTTAATCTCGGTAAAATCGCCTGCGTCTCAGGATCGCCGAATCTCGCGTTAAACTCTAAAACCATTGGCCCGTCTTTAGTAATCATGATACCAGCGTATAAGACACCTTTATAGGATTTGCCCTCTTTTGCAAAACCATTGATTATAGGTCTTAACACCTTGTCTATAATCTCATCAAAAAGCTTCCCTGAAACAACCGGCGCCGGCGAATACGCGCCCATGCCGCCTGTATTAGCGCCTTTGTCATTGTCAAAAATTCTTTTATGGTCCTGCGATGATACAAGCGGCGCTATTGTTTTACCATCGCTAAAAACCAAGATCGACGCCTCTTCACCCTCCAGACAATCCTCGAGTATAAGCCTATCTCCTGCAGAACCAAATATTTTTTTAACCATGATATCATCTATTGCCGCCTCAGCCTCCTCAATACCGCCCGCCACTATCACGCCTTTACCGGCAGCCAGGCCGTCTGCCTTTACTACAATCGGCGCGCCTTTTTCTTTTAGATATTCTTTTGCCTTTCCTGCATCGCTAAAAACCTTAAAATCTGCTGTAGGAACGTCAAATCTCTTCATAGTCTCTTTTGCAAAGACCTTGCTTCCCTCAAGCATTGCCAGTTCTTTAATCGGGCCGAAAATCTTCAAACCCTCTCTTGTAAACTCATCCACTATGCCTTTAACAAGCGGCGCCTCAGGTCCTGCCATAGTGAGACCAATGCCCTTCTCTTTTGCAAATTTCAAAAGAGATGACACATCATCCGCTTTTATATTCACGAGCTCTGCGATTTCTTTTATGCCGCCGTTTCCAGGCGCGCAGAAGATATTGTCCGCCTTTTTACTCTGCGCTATTTTCCAGACTAAGGCGTGTTCTCTCCCGCCTGAGCCGACTACCAAAACCTTCATATTATTACCTCGCCATTGCCTTTGATTATTTCCCCGATCGTCCATGATTTTAATCCGGATATCTTTATTGCATCGTGCGCCCTTTTAACATCTTTTTTACCTATTACTAAAACCATGCCGATCCCCATATTGAACGTGCGATACATCTTCTTATCGTCTATCTTTGCCCTCTTCTGGATATCTTTAAAGATGGGCGGCGTGTCCCACAATCCCCTGTATATCAATGCTGAGGTCTTGCTCGGCAAGACACGCGGTATATTGTCGTAAAAACCGCCTCCTGTAATATGCGCCATGGATTTTATATTTATCTCTTTCAATAACCTCAAAATCGGCCTGACATAGATTATGGTCGGCGTTAAAAGCGTCTTTCCTGTCTTCCCCTTTAATTCGCTTTGACTGAAAACCTTTCTTGCCAGACTAAAGCCATTTGAATGCAGCCCGCTTGACTGGATTCCAATGATCCTGTCGCCTGTCTTTACGGATCGTCCGTCTATAATCTTACCCTTCTCGACCACGCCCACACAAAAACCAGCCAGGTCATAATCCTCGTCCCTGTACATGCCGGGAAGCTCCGCTGTCTCCCCTCCTATCAAGGTGCAGCCTGACTGCCTGCAGCCTTCCACAATGCCCCTTATGATATCCCCTGCCTTTACTCTATTCAACCTGCCTGTGGCAAAATAATCCAGAAAGAAAATCGGCTCTGCACCGCACACCACTATGTCATTCACGCACATGGCCACAAGGTCTATACCGACAGTGGAATGATTCTTCTGCAGTTCCGCCACCATGAGTTTCGTGCCCACGCCGTCTGTCGAAGAGACAAGTAAAGGATTTTTATATTTTTTCGGTATACTCATAAGCGCGCTGAATCCGCCTATGCCGCCTACTACCTCTTTCCTCTTTGTGGAGGCTACCATTTTCGAAATATCCTTAACAAACCTATTTGCCTTATCTATATCCACTCCTGCTTTTTTATAGTCGATCATACCTCACCTCTCGGTTGAAATAATAAAGAC
The DNA here is from genome assembly GCA_964489855.1 of uncultured Planctomycetia bacterium. GTDB lineage: Bacteria > Omnitrophota > Gorgyraeia > Gorgyraeales > Gorgyraeaceae > JAHIPS01. The sequence continues at coordinate 29,025 of CAZBAQ010000001.1, forward strand.
CTGGGCTGTTGCAACTTTTTTAACTGCAACAATATCCAGGCCTTTTATGTCTTTTTTGACCACCGCGCCTTTATCCTTTTAAGATTTAATTCTTTTTAATACTTCCTGGTAGGCCTCTTCTATCTTTCCGAGGTCGCGCCTGAAACGGTCCTTGTCCAGCTTCTCGTTGGTCTTTTTGTCCCAGAGCCTGCACGTATCAGGCGATATCTCGTCACCCAGAAGGATCTTGCCCTTGTGCCTTCCGAACTCCAGCTTAAAATCAACCAATTTCAGTCCGACTTTATTAAAAAAGTCTTTCATTATCTCATTCACACTGAAAGAATAGTCCTTTATCTTCTTCATCTCCTTGTCAGTGGCCAGTCCCAGCATCTCTATGTGATAATCGTTTATCAAAGGATCGTGCAGCCCGTCGCTTTTATAGTGGTATTCGAGGACCGGCTTTTTCAATACGATGCCTTCCTCTATGCCGAGAAATTTTGATAATCCTCCGGCTGAAATGTTTCTAATGGTCACTTCTACCATAACTATATCTAATTTTTTCACGAGCATCTCGCGTTCGCTCAATTTTTTTACAAAATGCGTTGGGATGCCTTTTGACTCAAGGAGTCTGAAGAGCGTCGAAGAGATCTCATTATTCATAACACCTTTTTGCTGTATAGTCCCTCTCTTCGTGGCGTCAAACGCTGTGGCATCGTCTTTAAATTCCTGGATTACTAGATCAGGCTTGTCTGTATCATATAAAATCTTTGCCTTGCCTTCGTAGAGCTTCTTACCTTTTTTCATATACCGACCTTTCTAAATATCTTATCAACGTGTTTTGTGTAATACGAAAGATCGAAAAATTTCTCGAGCTCCCCTGGTTTTACTGCTTTCATAAAATCCTTGTCCATCCACAGCGCTGCCTTGAAATTCTCGTTCTGCTTCCAGACCTTCATCGCG
>CAZBAQ010000002.1:0-21106 GCA_964489855.1 uncultured Planctomycetia bacterium
AATGGTGTTCCAGTTGTCGCGCCAGCGGCAGTTGCTGGGTAGCTAAGTTCGGAAAGGATAAGCGCTGAAAGCATATAAGCGCCAAGCCCCCTTCAAGATTAAACATCCCTCCCTTCGGGGATAAGGCACCTTGTAGATGACGAGGTTGATAGGCTGGAGGTGTAAGGCCAGTAATGGCTTCAGCTGACCAGTACTAATCTGCCGAACGGCTTGACCGCGTATTAATTTAACAGTCTAACCCTTATCTGACAAACCTGACACGCTCATTTTGTCAGATAAGCGTAGTTACTTGAAAATTGAATTTCCGGAGTGACCTAACTGGAGGGGATACACCTGTTCCCATTCCGAATACAGTAGTTAAGCCCTCCAAGGCCGATGGTACTACACTGGCAACGGTGGGGGAGAGTAGGTAGTTGCTCCGGTTTTATTTAAGGGGGTAGTAAGCATGAAGCTTGCTACCCCCCCCTTTTTTTGTGGTATAATGATAAAAGATAAACTGGAGAGTAAAGCCCAACCTTTTATTTAATAGAGGAATTTTTTAAAATGAAAATAACGATTTTTTTTCTAATAGCAGTCTTTTTATTTTTAGGCCATTCTTATTCATTGCCTGTAAATTTGCCTTATAACTTAAGGGTGCCGCTGGATGAGAGCAGAAATGCTAACCGCATGAAATCTATGTTGTTAAATAATGAGAATGTGCGTTTTAAAGATTGGCTTTCCCATGGAGAAAGAAAAATATTACAAAAAGCAGTCTACGGCAAGTTTAAGACAAAAGAGAAAAGAATAGAAGCACTGGAAATAATTTATCGTAGCGCCGAACGACTCAGGGAAGAAAATATAGAGCCGTGGTATGTTTTATCCCACGAAATACCTGCGACAATTAGCCTTATCAATGATAACGATATAGGCGAGTTAAAAGAAGTCTGTAGTTACATAGTCGAGCTACACATAGAATCACCTAATAGCTCAGACACTTACTCTACTGTCGGAGATGCCATTATGGCCGCAGCTAAAGCAGGAAAAGATATAAAAGACATGATAAATAGCAGCGATTATTTAGTTGATTTAATGAAAGAGTACCCTTTCCTTAGAACCACTTCTTTTTTTAGTTTTTACGTCATGCCGGCAGCAGTCGAAGCAGCAAAAGGTGGCGAAGAATTAAAAAATATCTGTAGTGAGGTGGTTTCAAAAATCATAGAGGCAGTTTCAAAAGTTACAAAAGACATATCTGACAAAAAACCGCAAGAAGAGATAAATTACTTAATCACATATCAGGAAATTAGGTCTATTATTGAATCAATAAAACAAGGAAAATCTTTTACAATTGCATGCAAACCTGTTTTTAATGAGACAGGTAAAACAATATGTTATGAAATCTCTTTGCCTTCAACACGGAAGAGTAAAAAGTTTGAGTTGGTATACAATGAGTACTTTCATGGACGGCCCGCTTATTGCATAATACATGTAGCTAAATCTATTCAAAAAAAGTTTCCCAATCTTATTAAACACATATTTTTCAGTTTTCATTCTCGCCCTTTAGATAGGTTTGATTTACTAGAAGAGTCCAGCTATGAAAGTGACGAGTTATCTTTGTTGAGTTTCAGGTCAGAACTTTACTATGCAGGACATGAAGATGTGCTAGAACAGGGCGAAGACGCGCCTTTCACAATTGAAATCCAAGCTGACATCGATAGTCGATTAGAAGATTATTTTTTTTCTGAAATAGAAAAGATTTTCAAAGGTGTATTGAATGAGTATAAAGGCAGTCAGGATTGGGGAAAAGAGAAAAAACAAATCCATAAATGGGTTAAGGGGTCACTTAAACAAATGGGTCAAAGATTTGATAGTTTGAATGAAAAATCAAATCAAAAAATAAAATTGAGCCTAGCTATTAAAACAGCTCTAATCTCGCTTAAACATCTCTTATAATTTTCAGGGACGGTTCTTGCAGTAATCGGAGAAACGACCCCTTTTTTGCAGACAGACTTTGTTTTAGCTAGAGAAACCCTATCTTTTCTGTGTTATACTTTAGCTGAAATAGATTATTTTGGGAGATTGTATGCTATTTGGCGTTAGCCTTGATAAAGAAGAAGCATTAAGACTAAAAATGGATTCTTTAGGTATAAAAGAGCCTGATATAGAGGAGAAGTTTATACGTTCAGGTAAAAAGGGCGGGCAGAATGTTAATAAAGTTTCTACGTGTGTTTATCTTAAATATAGACCTGCAGGAGTTGAAGTAAAATGTCAGAAAGAACGATCTCAAGCCTTGAATAGATTTTTTGCTAGAAGGATACTTGTTGATAAGATAGAATCAGTTATAAAGGGTAGGCAAGCAGAAAAAGAGCAGAAAATAGCAAAGATAAGACGCCAAAAGCGAAAACGTTCTAAAAGGGCAAAAGAGAAAATGCTCGACTCAAAAAAGAAGCATTCCCTAAAGAAAAAACTGCGCAAGTTCTCATTGATATTATTTTGTGTGTTTTGTATAAAGACCAGCCTCGTATATTCGGAAGGAACATTCATGAAGGAGCACGGGGAAAGAAAAGGAATCTATGTCTATAAAAAGACTTTGGAAGAGAGATCTGATTATTCTTTTTCTTTTGAAAAATTTTCTCGTGATGGGAAAATTTTTTATAGATTTATTGATAGCGGAAAAGGAGATTATAGCAAATACGAAGACATAACATGGGAAAGCATTGCGGAGGTAGAGGGAAAAGAAGGTTTCCTAAACACTGTTTATTCTATTAGAATTATAAGAGATAAAGACGGGGAAACAATAGTTAAGCATAGAAAGGATTTTGATTATAATAAGCGAAAGATATTTTATACTGCATTAGATAAAGAGAATAACGTTATTAAGAAAACATCATTTCCTATTAAAGGCAAGACCGCTGATAATATTACGCTGGCATATTTTTTAAAGACATTTGTAGCTTATCAAGGCGATAAAAAATATAGAAGCTTATATCTTATTTCAAATGAGCCAAGGCTTTACAGGATCACTATTAAAGTGGTTGGGTCGGAGACTTTAAAACTTCCCTTTGGCGAAATTGAGGCTATCAAGCTCAGGCTTATCCCAAATCTAGGCATACTTACTGGTTTATCAAGCGCTATTATTCCACCTACATTTATATGGTATACAAAAGATCCTCCATACACGTGGCTACAATACGAAGGCATGGAAACAGGATTAGGCTCTTCTCACATCATAGCTTATATATCTAATCTATAATAGAAGCAATTATTTCTCTCTTTACTCCCTACATCTTTTGTGCTACAATAAAAATCTGCAAAATGAGGAAACTCTTCACAAACAACATACGAGGAGGTAGATCTTGGCTGGTCATACTATTAAAGATATAAGAAATATAGCTTTAATATCCCACGCAGGGAGCGGCAAGACTACACTGGCAGAGGCGATCCTGTATAGTGCCGGAATGACGAGCAGGTTTGGCAAGGTCGATGATGGCACTACTGTGAGCGACTACTCTAATGACGAGAAGGAACGGAAGGTTTCGATCAACTCGAGTGTTTTGAGCTTTGACTACAAAGGCAAGCATATAAATATGATCGATACGCCTGGCTATGCGGATTTTATAGGTCAAGTATTAGGTTGCATACCCGCGGTTGACAGCGCCATAGTCTTAGTGGATGCTGTTGAAGGCGTTGAGGTCGGCACTGAAAGGGTGTGGGGTATAGCGAACGAAAACAGGCTCAGCCGCCTAGTATTCATCAATAAGATGAATAAAGAAAACATTGATTTTAACAAGACAGTTGAAAACATAAAAGAGAGATTAGGTAAAGGCTGCGTGCTGGTAACTATGCCGGTCGGTAGCGGTAGTGGTTTTAAGGGCGTTGTAAATCTCATGGACAAGGCCAATATTAACGCAGCTGGGGCAGAAAAAGAAACAGCCGCAAGGCTCAGGGACGCGTTTATAGAGGTGATTGCTGAGAATAATGATGAGCTTCTGGAAAAATACCTTGATGGTAAGGAGTTGACGCCGGAAGAGATTGCGAATGGTTTTAAAAAAGGCGTTCTGTCAGGTGAGATATTTCCTGTTTTTTGCGGGGCGTCAGTCCTTGATATTGGTGTAAAAGAGATACTTTCGGCAATAACAGATATTTTGCCGTCGCCTGATCAAAGGCCTGCCAGGGTCGTAAAGGACGCAAAGACAAACGAAGATAAGGAATTAAAATCAGACCCTGCAGCGCCGTTTACAGCGCATGTATTCAAATCTATTTCTGACCCTTACGTGGGCCAGCTTACTATTTTCAGGATCTTTTCGGGCGCGCTCAAATCAGACACGAATTTTTACAATGCCACAAAACAGGCTAAGGAAAGGATCGGCTCGCTTTTAAACCTGTTCGGCAGGGACCAGAAGTCGATCGCAGAAGGGATTGCAGGCGATATTGTAGCTGTTGCAAAACTTAAGAACACATCCACCGGTGATTCGCTCTGTACGGATAAAGACCTGGTATTATTTCCAAAGATGATCTTTCCGGAGCCGGCCATATCCTTTTCAGTAAAACCAAAGGCGCGTTCAGACGAGGATAAGATCTCGACAGCGCTTCAAAAGCTCGTGGCTGAGGACAATACGTTTATGTCGCAAAGGGACGAGCAGACAAAAGAGCTTATTGTATCAGGCATGGGTGATCTGCACCTTGATATCATGATAAACCGGCTGAAAAAGAGGTTTAATGTCGAGGTCGACATAGGCACTCCAAAGGTTGCTTACAAGGAAACGATCAAGAAATCAGCAAAGGTCCAGAATAAATACAAGCGTCAGACAGGCGGCCATGGCCAGTACGGAGATGTGTGGATAGAGATCGAGCCTCTGGAAAGGGGCAAGGGATTTGAATTTGTGAACAAGATCGTGGGAGGCGCTATACCGAGGAATTATATCCCGGCTGTAGAAAAAGGTGTTATTGAGGCCATGTCCAGAGGCGTGGTGGCTGGCTATCCAATGGTCGATATGAGAGTTATATTATATGATGGGTCCTATCACGACGTTGATTCTTCTGATATGGCCTTTAAAATAGCAGGCTCGGGCGCGCTTAGGAAAGCAGCGGAACAGGCATCAGTGTGTCTGCTGGAGCCGATAATGGACGTGGATGTTATTGTGCCGGATGAGTTCATGGGAGATATTACAGGGAATCTGAGTTCGAGGCGCGGCAAGATCGCTGGTATGGATGTGCAGGGCAAAAACCAGGTGGTAAAAGCAAAGGCCCCGCTTGCCGAGATGTTTAAGTACGCGTCTGAGTTAAAGTCAATGACAGGCGGTAGGAGCTCGTATACAATGAGGTTTTCTCATTATGAGGAAATGCCTCATAAAATCGCGCAGGGTATCATAGCGAAATATCAGGAGCAAAGACAGGCAGGGCAGGAGAAATAGATAAAAGGTCCCTCGCCGCATAGAGTCAATAGCGGGTAGCTCGGGATCAAATTTTGTTTCACAAAATTTGGGAGGAGCAATGTCAGGTCATTCAAAATGGGCGAGTATTAAACATAAAAAAGCTGCGACAGATGCAAAGCGCGGCAAGCTTTTTACAAAAATCATAAAGGAAATAACTATTGCTGCCCGCAATAGCGGCGGAGACCAGGAAAAAAATCCAAGGCTCAGGACAGCCATTGACAGGGCAAAACAGGCAAATATGCCGGCAGACAATATTGATCGCGCTGTAAAAAAGGGCACGGGCGAACTCGAGGGTGTTACGTATGAAGAATTCACCATGGAAGGGTATGGGCCTAAAGGGGTCGCTATAATGGTCGATGTCGTGACTGACAACAAAAATCGCACGGCAGCTGATGTCAGAAATATATTTTCCAAGAAAAACGGCAATATTGCGGGCGCTGGTTCAGTGAGCTGGATGTTTGAGAAAAAGGGATACATCGAAGTCGATAAAAAGGCCGCGTCTGAGGATAGTGTAATGTCTATTGCGCTTGACGCCGGAGCGCAGGACATGGAGACGGAAGACGAGATGTACAGCATAACGACTGACCCCAAGGATTTTGAGGCAGTGAAAAAGGCGCTCGCCGACAATAATATAAAACCGGAGACCGCCGATATCACGATGTTGCCCAAAAGCACCGTGAAATTGACAGGCGATGACGCGAAGCAGGTGATTGCCCTTGTGGAGGCGCTTGAGGATTCAGACGACGTGCAGAACGTGTACGCGAATTTTGACGTACCGGATGAGGCAGTGAGTTAGCATGCGGATTCTCGGAATAGATCCGGGATTGGGGATTACAGGGTACGGGCTGATCGAACTTTCCGGCAGGGAGTTAAAGGTAGTTGAGGCAGGTGTTATCCGTTCAAATGCCAAACACAAGATAGAGGCAAGGCTCGCGGAGATCTACAAAAAGATCGAGAGTTTGGTAAAAGAGACAAGGCCGCACGTAGTTGTTTTGGAAGAACTTTACTCGCATTACAAGCATCCTAGGACATCTATTTTAATGGGGCACGCACGCGGCATAATATGTCTGGCAGTTGAGCGGCAGGGGGCGGAGCTGGTAAGTTATTCGTCGACAAGGATAAAGAAGGCAGTAACCGGCAGGGGCCACGCGTCAAAGCAGCAGATCCAGCGCACAGTAACGAGTTTCCTGGGTCTTAAGTGTGTGCCCGAGCCAGTGGACGTGACTGACGCGCTGGCGCTGGCGCTGGCGCACGCAAACGTGCACCTGCACACCCACTCCCTTATCTGACAAACGCGGCACGTACGATTTGTCAGATAAGCAAAAAGAAAAGATTATGATCTGCGGAATTTCAGGAAAATTAGTAGACAGGCGCGAAGATTCAATAATCCTGGATGTGAACGGCATCTTGTATGAGGTATTAATTCCAGGCGCTGTGATGAATTCATTGGAGGCGCAGGTCAAAGAAGATGGCATGCTTTCATTGATCGTGTATCATTATTTGCAGGTAGAGCCGTCAAGGAGTTTTCCGTTTTTGATAGGTTTTCTGAATGAGATAGAAAAGGAGTTTTTTGAGAGGTTCATAACGGTTTCAGGTATCGGGCCAAAGGCAGCTGTAAGGGCGCTTAAGATGCCCATCTCCACGATCGCGCAGGCAATAGATATAGGCGACGTGTCTCTTTTAAAATCGCTTCCAGGTATTGGCGGTCAGAGGGCAAGGGAGATAGTGGCAAAGCTGCAGGGAAAGGTCGGAAAGTTCGGGTTAATGCAGGATGGCGGCGCCGCTGTTACAAAACCGCGCAAAGGCAGGGACAGTATAAAAGAAGAGGCAATGCATGTGCTTTCGCAGCTCCAGTATAAAAAGTTTGAAGCAACGGGTATGATAGATGCGGCCCTGAACCGTAATCCGGACATAAGGACAGCGGAAGATCTGTTAAATGAAGTCTACAAACAAAAGACAAAGAAATGAAAGAAAAAATAAACGACGACAGGGAACGGCTGATCACTAATCAGGAGACAGAGGAAGAGGTGGTATTTAATATTTCCTTGAGGCCTGATAAACTCGAGCATTTTGTAGGCCAGAAGCACACCATCGAGAATCTCAAGATCGCGATAAAGGCGGCAAAGAAACGAAAAGAAGGGCTCGAGCATATCTTACTTTCCGGGCCGCCTGGGTTAGGAAAGACTACCCTTGCGCATATTATCGCGCACGAGATGGGCGCGAAGATCACTGCCACGTCCGGCCCTGCTATAGAAAGGGCGGGTGATCTCATAGGCATCCTTACAAATTTGAGCGAAGGCGATATCCTTTTTATCGATGAGATCCACAGGCTTTCCAAGGTGGTCGAAGAATTCATCTATCCCGCCATGGAGAATTTCCAGATAGATTTTTTGATCGATAAAGGACCGTACGCAAAGACCATAAAATTTAATCTGAAGCGGTTCACGCTTATTGGCGCTACGACGCGATCAGGGCTTTTAAGCGCGCCTTTAAGAAGCAGGTTCGGGATATTCTATCATCTGGATTTTTATGAAGACGAGGATCTGGTTAGGATTATCGAACGTTCTGCCAAGCTTTTAGATGTTACGCTTGAAAAAGAGGCCGCGTCTGAGATCGCCAGGCGTTCTCGCGGGACACCGCGTGTCGCAAACAGGCTTTTGCGCAGGGTAAGGGATTACAGCGAGGTAAAAGGCGAGAAAAAAATAGACACGGCCACTGCCATAAACGCGCTTGAATCGCAACGCATTGATTCAGCCGGGCTGGACGATATTGACAGAAAGGTCCTGAAGACAGTGATCGATTTTTACGAAGGCGGTCCTGTAGGCATAGAATCCCTTGCAGCGACATTGAATGAAGAGAGCGATACGATAGTAGACGTGGTGGAGCCGTTTTTGTTAAAAATAGGCTTTGTCAAACGCACACCAAGAGGCAGGGAAGTCACAAAACGCGCGTACGAGCATCTGGGCATAAAATATAATAAGGCAAGTCAGAGAGAATTGTTTTAGCATGAGACTGTTACTTCACATCTGCTGCGGTCCCTGCGCATTATATCCGATAAAAAATTTAGCCAACTCTAAATTTAAGGAAATAGTCGGTTATTATTACAATCCAAACATACATCCGCCCAGCGAATACAAAAGAAGAAAAGATGCCCTGGCGGATGCCGGGAAGAAGATGGGGGTCGAAATAATATACCCTCTATATAAAATGGAGGAATATTTCAAAGGTATTGCATCCAAAGAGGATTCTCCTGAAAGATGCAGGCTTTGCTGGGGATTGCGGCTTTTGCGTACAGCAGAATTTGCCAGAGAGAATGGCTTTGACGCATTTACAACCACGCTTTTGATAAGCCCGTATCAGGATCACGATCTCGTGAAGGAGATCGGAGAGACCGTAGGGCGCGAAAAAGACGTGGAGTTTTATTATGAGGATTTCCGAAAGGGTTTTAGAGAGTCGCAGGAACAGGCAAAAAAACAGGATCTGTACAGGCAGAAGTATTGTGGCTGTGTGTTTTCTGAGTTGGAGCGCGTAAAGGTCGCGTCTTAATTGACAAATCGTGCGTGTCGAGTTTGTCAGATAAGGAGTGGGATTTGGGCAGGGTTTTGATTTTGTTTGGCGTGGTTCTGATAATAGCAGGGTTTTTGTTTACATTTGGCGCTAATATCCCATACATAGGCAGACTCCCTGGAGATATATGCATAAAAAAAGGCAACTTTACATTCTATTTCCCGCTAGCTACTTCCATTATCATAAACATCATTCTTTCCCTGATTTTAATCTTCATAGGTCGCCGCCAATGATCCGCAGCACATTTATTTCTATTTTATTCGCTATGGCAATGTTTTTGCAGCCGCATTCTTTATGCGCAATGGGTTCGCAGCTGCCCCGCGAGTCAGTTCCGCTCAAGGTATTGGTCGTAAAGAATGCCTCGAGTGTGGATATAAGCATAAAAGGCCCTTACAGGATGGTTGATTTTGATAGCGGCGAGGTTTTGAAAGAAGGGGAGGACTTGCAGAAATATATCATGTCCGCGGAAAATATTGATCCGGAAGGAATAAAGATCCTTCCGGAGAAAAAAGCGCGTGTTTATATCAACGATCGCCAGTTCCGAGGCGATATCGATATTTTAAAAGATAAAGACGGCAGGCTCCAGGCAATAAACCATATTGATCTGGAGCAATATCTATACGGCGTTTTATATCACGAGGTTTCTCATCGCTGGCCAATGGAGGTCTTGAAGGCGCAGGCAATAGTCGCGAGGTCTTACGCGCTTTATCAGAAACTTGTAAACAAGAACAAGTTTTTTGACCTTTCCTCAGACGTGTATTCGCAGGTTTATGGAGGCAGGACCTCTGAGAGGTGGAAGACGACAAAGGCTGTAAACCTGACTCAAGGCCTGGTCCTTACGTACAATGGAAAGATTTTCCCGACTTACTATCACGCCACGTGCGGTGGACGCACCTCAGATGTCACGACTTTGTGGAATATTGACGTGCCTGCACTAAGAGGCAAGGCATGTAATTTTTGTGAGATGTCCCCGCATTATAAATGGAAAAAGGAATTAAGCCTAAGCGACATAGAGGATAAAATAGACATATCTGGTATTACCTCGATCGATATTGTAAAAAGAGACGAGGCTGGCCGAATATTGGAAATGTCAATAAAGGGAAAGAGCGGCTCGCTTGAATTGAGCGGCAATAAATTCAGACTTTCAGTAGGACCGAATATAATAAAAAGTGCGAATTTCGAGGTCCAGATAAGAGGAAGGTATATTACATTTTACGGCAAGGGCTGGGGTCATGGCATAGGCATGTGTCAGTGGGGTGCCTATGGCATGGCAAGACAGCACTGGAGTACAGAGGAGATCCTGGACTATTACTACCCGGGCGCCGAGATCACACGCCTGGAATAACCCCATCCTTATCTGACAATCTTGACACGCACGATTTGTCAGATAAGAGGCGGGCGAGAGATATGAAGCTGAACGATTTTGACTATAATCTGCCGAAAGAATTGATCGCGCAGTATCCAAGCGAGAAGCGCGACGAGTCCAGGCTTTTAGTTTTGCATAGAGACAGCGGCAAGATCGAGCATAGGATTTTCAAGGATATCGTCGAGTATTTGCGCAAGGGCGATACCCTGGTATTAAACAATACAAAGGTCGTGCCGGCGCGGCTTTATGGCAAGAAAGAGACTGGGGGAAAGGTTGAGGCGCTTGTATTGTCTGGAGGTGAAAGGTGTAGGGTGAAGGGTGAATTTGAGGTTTTGTTAAAGCCGGCAAGAGGCTGTAATGTCGGGAATAAGTTGATTTTTGGAAACGGTAAATTAAAAGCCGAGGTCAGCAAGATCGAGAATAGCAGGAGATTTCTGAGATTTGAATGCAATGGAAATTTCGAAAAGCTGCTGGAGTGGTTTGGCGAGGTGCCTTTGCCGCCGTATATAAAACGCAAAAATGTCAGCTCGGACAAGGAAAGATACCAGACGATTTATGCTGCTAAAAAAGGCGCTGTGGCAGCGCCTACCGCAGGGCTGCATTTTACAAAAGATGTCTTGTCGCGCATTGCTGAAAAAAGCGTTGATATTGAACATATTACCCTGCACGTTGGCTACGCTACGTTCAAGCCAGTAAAATGTGAAGACCCTGCCGAGCACAAGATGGAAAAAGAACATTTTGAAATAAGTACCGAGACCTTTGAAAGATTGAAAAATAAAAAGGGCAGGACAATCGTTGTTGGCACGACTACATGCCGGGCCTTAGAGACTGTGGTCGAGGCGAAACCTCGACCATTATGCTGGTCGAGGTTCCGCCTCGGATGTCGCGGCTGGACTGACCTGTTTATCTACCCGCCCTATAAATTCAAGGCAGTGGATGCGCTTCTGACAAATTTCCATCTGCCAAGGACAACGCTCCTCATGCTGGTGGCCGCGTTTTGCGGCAGGGAATCGCTGTTAAAGGCTTACGCGGAAGCCGTAAAGGAGAAATACAGGTTCTATTCATATGGCGATGCGATGCTGATATTGTAAAATGTTTAAAGTTACTCATAAAGACAATAAGACAAAGGCCCGGGCTGGATTACTGGAGACTCCGCATGGCACGATAGAGACCCCGGATTTTATGCCGGTGGGGACGCAGGCGACTGTAAAGGCGCTTTCCAGCGAGGACATGCAATATTGCAAGGCGCAGGTCATCCTGGGGAATACATATCACCTTTATCTCAGGCCCGGCATGGATGTGATTAAAAACGCAGGCGGCCTGCACAGGTTCATGTCGTGGGACGGGCCGATTTTGACAGACAGCGGCGGATTCCAGATATTCAGCATGGCAATGCTTATGAAGGTAAAGGATGAAGGCGTCGAATTCCAGTCGCATGTCGATGGCTCAAAACATTTTTTAACGCCGGAAAATGTCGTGAAGCTACAGGAGGAATTGGGAAGCGATATCATGATGGTTCTTGACGAATGCCTCAAATATCCTTGCCCAAAAGACAAGGCAGAGCGCTCGTTGGACCTTACAACGAAATGGGCCGCGCGTTCGAAACAAGTGTTTGGCTCTAGGCTCAAGGCTCAAGGCTCAAGACATTCCTCGAGCCTGTTATTTGGTATTGCGCAGGGGAGCTCTTATCCGGATCTACGCAAGAAAGCGGCAGAGGAATTGGTAAAGATCGGATTTGACGGCTATGCAATAGGCGGATTGAGCGTGGGCGAGCCAAAGGATTTGATGTACGAGATGATGGAATATTCGGTCAAATATCTGCCAGAGGACAGGCCGCGCTATGCAATGGGTATTGGCATGCCGCACGATTTTTTCAACGCGATAGAGATGGGCGTGGACATGTTCGACTGTGTTGTGCCGACGAGAAACGGCAGGAATGGTGCGGTCTACACAAATGAGGGCAGGCTTATTGTGAGAAATGGCGAATACTCAAAGGACCTCAGGCCTCTTAGCGAGAGCTGCGACTGCATCGTGTGCAAAAATTATTCGCGTTCCTATATAAGGCATCTGTTCAATACAGAGGAACTATTGGGCCTGCGACTTACTTCTTTACATAACGTGTATTTTTATGTAAACTTATTAAGGAGGATCCGCGAGGCGATCAAGAGCGGTACGTTTTCGGAATTAAAAGAGGAGTTTAAAAACAGGGTATTCTAGCCTTATCTGACAAATCGTGCGTGTCAAGATTATCAGATAAGAGGGGAGGGGAAGATGAATCCAGGAGCAGCGCAGCCAAATGTAATAGCGAGTTTGATGCCGATCATATTTATATTCGGGATATTTTATTTTCTTTTAATAAGACCGCAGCAGAAAAAACAGAAAGACCATGAAAGGATGGTCTCCGAATTGAAAAAGAATGACGAGGTCGTCACTAACGGCGGCATACACGGTACGATCGTGAATGTGAAGGACGCTACTTTTACATTGAGGATAGACGATAACACAAAGATAGAGATAAACAAAAACGCAGTCGGGTATTTAAAAAAGAGTCGATAGGAGGAAAGATGACGAAGAATCTGCAGTGGAGGATCCTGGCGGCACTGGGCGTGTTGATATTCGCCTTGCTGGGTATGCTGCCGCTAAAGGAAAAGATAAATCTAGGGCTGGACCTGCAGGGCGGCATGCATCTGGTCCTGAAGGTAGATACTGACAAGGTGCCTGAAGATGCCAGGGAAGACGCGCCTAATAGGGCCCTGGAAATAATACGCAATCGCATTGACCAGTTTGGCGTGCGCGAGCCGTTAATACAGCGGCAGGGAAAGAACGCGATCGTGGTGCAGCTTCCAGGCGTTACTGACAGAGACAGGGCAATAGAATTAATAGGAAGGACCGCGCTGTTGGAATTTAAATTAGTGGAGGATGACGAGGAGTTGAATAATAGGGCGAGGTCTGGCGATATCCCTGAAGGTTACGAGCTGCAGATAATAGAAAAGGAAAAACTCCTTATTCACAAAGATGTGGTGCTGACAGGAGATACGCTTGTCAACGCGCAGATGAACTTTGACCAGTCCAGATTTAACGAGCCTTATATAGCGCTTGAATTCAATTCCAGGGGCGCTGCAATATTTTCCGAGATCACTGGCGCGAATGTCGGCAGGCGTCTTGCAATTGTCCTGGACGGCAAGGTGCACACCGCGCCGCGCATAAATGAAAAAATACCTTCGGGCAGGGCAAGTATTACCGGCAGGTTCACAGCAGAAGAGGCTGGTGACACTGCGCTGGTCCTGCGCGCCGGCGCACTACCAGCGCCGATCTATATTGAGGAGGAGCGCACAGTGGGCGCGCTGTTGGGCCGGGATTCCATAGAAAGCGGAGTTAGAGCGTCGATAATAGGCGTAGCCCTGGTGCTGGGCTTCATGCTTTTATATTATCTTTTCGCCGGCGTGGTCGCGAGCATTGCAATGGTCCTCAATTTTATAATAGTGTTGGGCGTACTCGGTTGGCTCCACACTACGCTGACCTTACCTGGCATAGCCGGCATGATACTTGTAATAGGCATGGCAGTTGACGCGAACGTCCTTATATACGAGCGCATACGCGAAGAGCTTAATACAGGCAAGCACATACGAAGTGCTGTTGCAGCAGGCTACAACAAGGCCTTTACCGCGATCCTTGATTCAAACATCACTACGCTGATCGCTGCAGCGCTATTGTTTAAATTCGGTACAGGCCCTATAAGGGGTTTTGGGGTCACACTTTCAATAGGTATCCTCGCCAGCATGTTCACGGCCATTTTCGTGACAAGGATCATGTTTGACTTTGTTACCGCCAACAAAAAATTTGAAAAACTTCCGATGCTGCAGTTTTTCAAAAAGACAAACATCGATTTTATAGGAAAGCGCTGGATCGCGTACGTTCTTTCGGCGATCGTCCTCATAGTCGGCATGAGTGTTTTCTTTTCAAGGGGAGAGAATGCGTACGGCATTGATTTTACCGGCGGCCAGATGCAGGAGTATTCATTTTCAAAGACTATAAAGGTGGAGGATGTAAGAAACTCTCTTATAGATATCGGCATAAAGGATGCGACCATCCAGCATGTCGAGGGCAGGAACCAGGTCCTGATAAAGACCTCGGACGACGTCGCGTCTGAAATAAGCAGGAAATTCAACGAGGATTTCAGCGACAACCGGTCCGAGCTTTTGCGCGTTGAAAAGGTAGGGCCTTCTATAGGAAAACACCTGAGACAAAGCGCCAGGCTCGCCGTACTGTGGAGCCTCATAGGCATATTGATTTACGTGGCCCTCAGGTTCAAAAGGGCTGGTTTCGCTGTCGCCGGCGTGATCGCGCTTTTCCATGACGTGTTTATCGCAATGGGATTTCTTGCAATAACCGGCCGGGAACTTAATCTCACGATAGTGGCTGCGCTTCTGACCATCGCGGGTTATTCCATTAATGACACCATTGTCATATACGACAGGATCAGGGAAAATGTCAAACTTTACCGCAAGGCCTCGATGAAAGAGATCGTAAATATGAGCGTGAACCAGACGCTTTCAAGGACGGTGCTCACGACAATTACCACGCTTCTCGCGGTCTCATCGATTTTCATGTTCGGGGGCGAGATGCTGCGCGATTTTTCATTCACGCTTTTAGTGGGTATAATCTCTGGTATCTACTCGACTGTCTACATCGCAGCGCCGCTCGTGATCTTCTGGCATGCCAAGCGCGCAAAATAGGGTATGGATAAATTCGTAAAGATAAGACGAATACTCGTTCTGATCCTTGTGCTTAACTGGCTTGTCGCGTTCAGCAAGATCATTTACGGGCTTATGACAAAGTGCGCGTCGATGACTGCTGACGGCGTGCATTCGTTTGGCGACGGCGCGTCCAATATAATAGGACTTGTCGGTATATGGGCCGCGTCCAAACCAAGAGATAACGGTCACCCGTACGGCCATAAAAAATTCGAGACATTCGCGACCCTTGGCATAGCAATAATACTTTTTTTAGCCGCGATCGAGATATTAAGAGAATCTGTATCAAGGATCCTTCATCCTGTCAGTCCTGACGTCACCATATTCAGTTTTGCTATCATATTTGTCACGCTCCTGATAAACGTAGCTATTATGAAATACGAGCGCAAAAAAGGCAGGGAGCTCTCAAGCGATATATTGATATGCGATGCCCTGCACACGAGGAGCGACATATTCGCGTCGCTGGCGGTGATCGGAACGCTGGTTTCAATAAAAATAGGATTTTCGTTTCTGGATGTAATAGTCGCCAGCTTGATAGCAGCGCTGATCGCAAAATCCGGGCTCAAGATATTAAAGGCAAGTTCGGATGTCCTGTGCGACGCCAGTGTATTGGAGCGCGCGAAGATAGCGAATATCGCGAACAAGATCCCTGGTGTAAACTCAGCCCATAAGATAAGGACCAGGGGCAGAAAAGACGACATACACGTGGACCTGCATATAGCTATTGACGCGGATATGAGCGTTGATGACGCGCATGACATCAGTCATAAGATAGAAAAATCGCTTAAAAAGAATATCCCGGGCATAACAGATGTCATCGTACATGTGGAGCCTTCGCAATGAAAACGTGGAATATCAAAGAATCTGACGCTGGCCGCCAAAAGGAATTAAGCGACGGGCTTGGCGTTTCTACAATAGTGGCGCAGCTGCTGATAAATAGAGGCATTGCGACAGCCGAGGAGGCAAAGACTTTTTTAAAAGGTGATATCTCAGAACTTTATAATCCTTTTTTAATGGAAGGCATGCACGAGGCGGTCTTGCGCATAAAAAAGGCAGTCGCGAATAAAGAAAAGGTCCTCATTCACGGCGATTATGACGTTGACGGCGTGACATCCGTAGTCATTCTAATGTCTACATTGCGCTCACTCGGCATGGACCCGCGCTATTATATTCCTGACAGGATCACTCAAGGCTATGGTCTGAGCGAGGGCGGGGTTAAAGAGGCAATAGATACAGGCGCCACGCTTGTAATAACCGTGGACTGCGGTATATCGAGTTACGAAGAAGTAAAGATTCTGAAAGGGCATAATATAGACGTAATAATTACAGACCACCATGAAGTGCCAAGGGTTTTGCCGCCCGCCTATACGATTGTAAATCCTCATCAAAAATCCTGCGCGTATCCTGACAAGGATCTTTCAGGCGTCAGCATCGCTTTTAAATTATGCGAGGCCCTGTGCGCGAAGTTTAATATCAAGGAGGTGTGGAGATATCTGGACCTTGTGTCGCTCGGTACTGTTTCAGACGTGGCGCCTCTTATTGGTGAAAACAGGATCCTTGTAAAAGAAGGGCTGAAACAGCTTAAAAACGGAAGCTCCAATAAAGGGATAAAAGCGCTCATAGAGGCGAGCGGCCTGAAAAAAAGAGAGCCTGGATCTTTTGAGATCGGTTTTATATTAGGACCGAGGATAAACGCGGCAGGCAGGATCGGTTCAGCTGGAAATGCTGTAGAGCTTTTGCTGACAGATGATGACGAAGAGGCAGACGCGCTTGCGAAGAAATTAAACGAGGCGAACCGCGAGAGGCAGAGGATAGAGGGCGTGACCTTAAAGGACGCGATGTCCAAGGTAGACAGGGAAATAAATTTCAAGGACCACAAGGTCATTGTTTTAAATGGCGAGGATTGGCACACAGGTGTGATCGGCATTGTCGCGTCCAGGATATCGGATAAATTTTACAGGCCCACTATTTTGATCTCCACAAAGGACGGCATGGGAAGGGGCTCTGGCAGGTCTATTGAGAATTTTCATCTTTTTGAGGCGCTGATGGGATGCGGTGATATCCTAAAGGAATGCGGGGGTCACAAATACGCGTGCGGCCTCACTATTCTGGAAAAGAACATGGTGCAGTTCAAGAAGACGATAAACGAGATAGCCAGTAGCGTGCTGACGCCTGAGGATCTGGTGCCTGGACTTGATATTGATATGGAAATAGAGATCGGTCTGCTGGGCGATAAGGTGGTGGAGGAGATAGAGTTGCTTGAGCCATTTGGGGAATCTAATCCGCAGCCGGTATTTTGTTCTAGGAATCTGCGTCTGGCGAGGCCGCCGCGAATAATAAAAAACGGGCACCTTAAGATATGGGTTACAGATGGGAAATCTACTTTCGAGGCAATAGGCTTTGGCCTTGCAAAGGACAATGATATAGGGTTCAGCCTTAAAAAATCCCCTGAAATCGATCTTGCCTACACGGTCTCTTTCAACACCTGGCAGGGCGTGAGCATGATCCAGCTGAAAATCGCAGACTTACGTCCTTCTGTATGATTACCAAGGCGAAACCTCGACCATGCATGGTCGAGGTTTCGCCTTGGATTTAGGCCTTTTGGATCTTTCCGGCTTTAATGCAGGAAGTGCAGACCTTGGCTCGCCTGGCAGCGCCTTTTATGATTATGTGAACGGTCTGTAGATTTGGCAGGAACCGTCTCTTTGTTACACCTGTTATTTTCTTGCCAACTCCGCCTTTTTTCTTTGCCAGACCGCGTCTTGAAATAGTCCTTCCGGCGACTGGTCCTTTTCCGCAGATTGTGCAAACTCGTGACATGATTTACTCCTTGCTTTTTGCTGTTGAATTGAGGCTAATAATAGCATAATATAATAAGATATGCAAGACAAAATTAACGCGGCTTACAGATTAATGGAATCCTGCAGGCTCTGCCCGCGCAAATGCGGGGTGAACCGGCTCAAGGGTCAGATCGGGTTTTGTAAGGCCGGGTTTTTGCCGATGGTCTCGAGTTTTCACGCGCACTTTGGGGAGGAGCCGCCGATCTCAGGCAGGAACGGTTCAGGCACGATATTTTTCACGCACTGCAGCTTAAGGTGCGTATTCTGTCAGAATTATCCGATAAGCCAATTAAGCGAAGGCAGGGAGATCAGCGTGGCAGGGCTTGGAGATATGATGTTGAAACTGCAGGGGCAAGGTTGCCACAATATAAACTTTGTTACGCCCACGCATTACATGCCGCAGATACTGGAGGCAGTGTTTATGGCAAGGGAAAAGGGGCTGGATGTGCCGCTTGTCTATAATTGCGGCGGATATGAATCCATGGGGGCGCTTGAGATATTAGAGGGCGTGATCGATATTTATATGCCTGACATGAAATATTCAGACAATAAGACCGCAAAGCGATTTTCATCCGCGCCGGATTATTTTGAAATAAATAAAAAGGCAGTCAGGGAAATGCACAGGCAGGTAGGGGATTTAAAAGTAGAGACGGGCATTGCTCAAAAAGGACTCTTGATACGGCATCTGGTTTTGCCGGATGGCCTTGCAGGGAGCAAAAAGATTTTTGATTTTGTAGTAAAGGAACTGTCGCCGGATACATACGTAAACATAATGGCGCAGTATTACCCGTGCCATCTGGCTGACAGGTTTCCAGAGCTTACGCGCCGCATCACGTATCGCGAGTATATAGACACATTGAAGCTTGCGAAGAAGAAAGGTCTATCGAATGGATTCAGGCAGGTGCTTGAGACTATAAACAGGGCTAGAGTGCCGGAATGGACAGATGACCTAAGTAAGGCGAAACCTCGACCAGGCATAGTCGAGGTTTCGCCTTGGTAATCAGGAGAGTGGGATGAGGGATTTAGGGGTATCAGCGAGATATATCAAGGGTGTGGGACCGTCGAAGCTGGGGCTTTTGAACCGGTTAGGCATAGAGACTGTGGCTGACCTTTTGTATTGTATTCCTCGTCGGCATGAAGACAGGAGCAGGATATGCAAGGTGTCAGAGACCATGCCTGGAAATTTTGAGACGATAAAGGTAAAGGTGCTCGCGTTCGGAGACCGTACGACAAAGAGGGGTATGAATATTTTTCAGCTGGCTGTAGGTGACTCTACGGGTGTGATACACGCGATATGGTTTAACCAGCCGTATATGAAAGACAAATTTAAGGTAGGTCAGGAGCTTGTCCTACACGGAAAAGTAGAAAAGAATATCTATCTTCAGATAAATAATCCTGAATACGAAATACTCGAAGACACAAAGGACGATTCAGCACACATAGGAAGGATCGTGCCGATCTATCCGCTCACGGAAGACATTACCCAGCGCTGGTTCAGGAACGTGATGAAATTTACAGTGGATAATTTTCTCGGAGCTGCGCAGGACATGCTGCCATATGATGTAAAACGAAGGAATGATCTGATGCCGCTAAGACAGGCGCTTCGCAACGCGCATTTTCCTGTGAGCGAGGTGGTGCTGAAAAAAGCGATGCGCCGGCTCATATTTGACGAGTTTCTGCTTTTGCAGACAGGCATTGCGCTGAAACGAGCCACGATAAAAATAGATCTGAACGGTTATTCGCATGATCTTAAAGGCGATTTGGTCGAGAGATTTAAAAGGTTACTTCCCTTTGAATTTACAAACAGTCAGAAAAAAGTTATCAGGGAAATAGAGGAAGACATGCAGGGCTTAAAGCCCATGAACCGGCTTTTGCAGGGCGATGTTGGCAGTGGAAAAACAATAGTGGCGCTCTACGCGCTTATTTTGGCAATACAGGGCGGGTATCAGGGCGCTCTTATGGTGCCAACAGAGATACTCGCAGACCAGCATTATAAAAACGTGACTGATTTACTAAAGGGTCTCAATATAAAGATAGTTTTGCTTTCGGGTGATTTAAAACCAAAGGAGCGCGACAGGCGCAAGCACATGATAGAGGTCGGAGAGGCGGATTTAGCAATAGGCACGCACGCCCTGATCCAGCAGGGCGTGCGGTTTAAAAAATTGGGCCTGGCAGTTATAGACGAGCAGCATAAATTCGGGGTTGTCCAGCGCGCGCTTTTAAAATCAAAATCACAGAACCCGGATGTTCTGGTCATGACAGCCACGCCAATACCGCGCACGCTTGCCATGACTGTTTACGGAGACCTAGATATTTCAGTGATAGATGAATTACCGCCAGGCAGGAAAGAGATAAAGACATTGTATTTTCAGGAGAAAAACAGGGAGAAGGCGTATAAAATCGCGGCAGAGCAGGTAGCTCTGGGCAGGCAGGCATACGTGGTATATCCTGTAATAGAGGAATCGCAGCGTTCTGATTTAAGGGGCGCGGTAAAGATGCGCGATGAGCTCAGCGGATTTTTCCCTGATTTAACGGTGGGACTTTTGCACGGCCGCATGAAATCAAAGGAAAAAGAAAAGATCATGCTGGATTTTAAAGAGAAACGCATAGATATTTTGGTTTCAACAATAGTAGTAGAGGTCGGCGTGGATATTCCGAACTCCTCTACTATGATCGTCGAGCATGCAGAGAGATTTGGCCTGAGCCAGCTGCATCAGCTTCGAGGAAGGATCGGGAGGGGCGGGCATATTTCGTATTGCATACTCATTTCAGATCCTAAAAATGACGAGGCAAAGAGCCGCATAAAGGCGATGCTCAGAACGCAGGATGGTTTTAAGATAGCAGAAGAGGATTTAGAGATACGAGGGCCGGGTGAATTTTTTGGCACGCGGCAGCACGGGCTCCCTGAATTAAAGATTGGAAATATAGTGCGCGACAGGGGTATAATGGAGCTCGCAAGGGCCGAGGCAGGAGAGTTGATCAAAAAAGACAGGTTCCTGCGCAGGCCAGAGAATAGGCTCATACGCGAGAACCTGAAGAAAAAGTTCGACATGAAAGACCTGGAATTCGCCACAGTAGGTTAGTGCAGGTGGTCGAGGCGAAACCTCGACCAAATCACAAGCAGACTTGGTCGAGGTTTCGCCTCGACCACTATATGAAAATTATCGC
>CAZBAQ010000003.1:0-17687 GCA_964489855.1 uncultured Planctomycetia bacterium
TTCATTAAGCTGTCTTTTGCGACCTTGGCGTCTTTTGACTCCCTGATCGTCTTTATAATCTTGTTTATCTGGTCTACGGCTATCTTAAGGCCTTCCAGTATATGAGCGCGTTTTTCCGCCTTATTCAGCTCGAACTGAGTCCTTCGTCTTACTATGATCTGGCGGTGTTTTATGTATTCCTCTAGCACCTCTTTTAGGTTTAAGACCTTTGGTTTGCCGTCGACGAGCGCGAGCATGATAACACCAAACGTGGTCTCCATCTGCGTGTGCTTGTAGAGCTGGTTCAGGATAACCTGGGCATTCTGATCGCGTTTTAAATCTATGACAACCCTCATGCCTTCCTTGTCAGATTCGTCCCTGATGTCAGAAATACCCTCGAGTTTTTTATCCTGTACAAGGTCGGCGATATTCTCTATGAGCTTTGATTTATTTACCTGGTAGGGGATCTCTGTTATGATAATGGATTCTTTGTTACCTTTTTGCTGTTCTATAGCTGCCTTTGCGTGAAGCTTTAGCTTGCCCCTTCCTGTTTCATGTGCTGATTTTATGCCGTCCCTGCCACAGATAATCCCGCCTGTTGGAAAATCCGGGCCCTTTACTATCTTCATAAGATCTTTTATGGAAACATCCGGGTCAGAGATCACCTTTACTATGGCGTCTACTATCTCGGTAAGATTGTGCGGCGGGATGTTGGTGGCCATGCCCACTGCTATGCCGCTCGAGCCGTTTACTAAAAGATTAGGGAGTCTTGCCGGTAAAACGCTGGGTTCTTCCAAAGACTCATCAAAATTTGGGACAAAATCTACTGTGTCCTTGTCTATGTCCTCGAGCAGTTCATCTGCTATAGAGGCCATTCTCGCCTCGGTGTACCGCATAGCAGCTGCCGCGTCACCATCAACAGAGCCAAAGTTGCCCTGGCCGTCTATTAAAGGATACCTGAGAGAAAAACTCTGTACCATCCTGACAAGCGAATCATACACAGCTGTGTCGCCGTGCGGATGATATTTGCCAAGACAATTATGAGAGACCATGCCATTAGCAATAAACTCGTGCTCGCCTTCGACTTGTATATCGAAAGTCTCTTGCGGGGCAGATCTTTCTATAGAAGCGACTTTTGAAAAATAAATCTTATTTTCTACTATGTCATCAACAAAATTAGAAAGTGGCGAACCTATCTTTCTTAATTTGTCTCCAACCCCCCAGTTTAAAATCTGACATTTTCTCAAAGGTTTTTCAACTAGATCGCTCGAGTATCTGATCTTGATGCCCGTTGGATATTTTATCCCAGTCCTGAATTTATCACCGTTTAGATCCTGATACCACCCGCTTCCAATGTGCCTCCCGCTCAACTCAGCAAAGATATTAGCGCCTGCGTAAGGAATAAGATCGTGCTTCGAGGGGATTGTTCGTTTGAAACTCATGCCAAACAATCTAATCTTTTTCAGCGCCTGAACACAGTTGATTCTAGAAGCCAATAACAACGCATTAGAGCTTTTAAATTCCAGACTATAGAACGTTTCTCTGCTTTTAACCATCCTTCCCAACACAAAACTAGACCTTACTTGTTTTGCTTGATATTTCCTGCCAAAAACCCCCTGATGCTGTAAGAGTATCAATAACCCATCTATCAACTCTTCGGAAACCGAACCATAATGTATAACATTTCTCCTGCGATGAATGCTGCCATCGCCTTCGATCAAACCAGAGACAAAAGCAAATATTACTTCCTTTGGAGACATATATAGCTGCTGCGGGATTTTTTTGCTCTTTGCTTTGCAGCCTTCGAGATCAAAATTTGCCATGAAAAAATCATTGATGTTATTTCTATTAATCCTTACGCTATATTGTTCCTTGAGCGGTTTTCCGCATTTTGTGAAACCCTTGCATATTTTAGTTTCGATTGTTGGTTCATAATCAAATTCCTGCTTGAAAATTAAGCACACTTTTTCTAAAACACTTCTGCTGGCAGAGCAAAAACCCATTCTATTCCTCTGGCGCCCATTAGATTTCTCGACCCAACCATCTGATACTAAAAGACCCAAAATATAAGCGATGTCTTTGGTTAAGCAGGCCGGGTGTTTTATATTAGCGCCTTTCAACCTGACTAAATCTTTAATTTCAGGATAATGAGCTCTCGTAACAATATAATCTTCTGTGGTTAATTCTTTTGCCTCTTTCCAAATAAATTCTAAGTTTTTATCTAACACCTTGAATTTCTGTGAAGGTGTAACTGTATTGTGGATCCCATTGTCAAGCCTAATTTTTAAAAGCTCCCTCTTTGGCATTTCATATAACTGTGTAACGGACTTTAAACTATGTTGTGTAAATACCCTATCCCCTCGTCTAATATTTTGGATAGGGACCAAGCCTCTTTCGCTTAACACAAGCGTGTCTCTAACAAAACATTCTCCAACTATGCGGGCGCTTTTCTTATACGGCTTATTGTGCTCCAGGCCCAGATCCATCATCGCGTAAAGAATCCGCCTGTGAACAGGTTTTAAGCCGTCACGGATATCAGGCAAAGCCCTTCCCACTATTACGCTCATGGCGTAAGTGATGTAGGAATTCTTCATCTCGTCTTCGATGTAGACCGGAATTAATTTTTCGTTCTGAGCATACATAATTAAATATCAAGGTTGCGCACTTCGAGCGCGTGTTTGTCTATAAACTCTTTTCTGGGTTCTACCTGGTCACCCATCAAGACCGTAAATATCTCATCTGCCTCAACTGCGTCCTCCATGGTGACCTTTAAAAGCGTACGCGTGGCAGGATCCATTGTGGTCTCCCAGAGCTGTTGGGGGTTCATCTCACCCAGGCCTTTGTACCTCTGTATATGTAAACCCTTCCTCGCGACCTCCCTTACATAATCAAGGCATTCCTTTAATGTGTCCAGGCCTTTTACGTCTTCCTCTGAATCCATCTTAAATGCATTCTTTTTGGAGTTTGTATCTGGCTGGAAAACCTGCTCTATTGTAAAGCCCATCTTTTCTATCCTGTCAATAATCTTCTCCATGTCCCTTGCCTCATAAAACTCGGTCACATACTCATCCTTTGCATCTACCTGACTGTCTTTGCTAAGCTCTTGTTCTATTGCCTGGATGGCTTTTGCTAGCTCTTTGTCATCATAGAGAAATTGGGCATTTCCTTCCACTTTAACCATATAAATGGGTAGTTTTTTGGTCTTCTTATGCCTAAAACCCAGGTATTTTGCCAATTTCACTCCACGCCGCTCTATTGCTACTGCCAGCCTGTCAAACTCAAAAACCAGGCGTAAAAGCTCCTTGAGCTGCTTGTCTTTGAAACTCTTCTTATCCTTGGTGCGCGTCAAGGTCATACCCTCTGTGCCAAGGTCAAACAAGAACTCGTTCAATTGTTTCTCTGTTTCTATGTACTCCTCGCGCTTACCTCTCTTAACCTTATAAAGAGGCGGTAGGGCAATATACATATGGCCTTTTTCTATTATCTGTGGCATCTGTCTGAAAAAAAGCGTTAAAAGAAGTGTGCGGATGTGGCTGCCATCGGCATCACCATCAGCCATAAGAATGACCTTATGATACCTCAATCTTTCTAAATTAAACTCCTCTCCTATGCCTGAGCCAAGTGCGCTTATAATAGTGCGGATTTCTTCATTCGCCAATGCCTTGTCAAGCCGCGCCTTTTCTACGTTCAGGATCTTTCCTTTTATAGGAAGGATCGCCTGGAACCTGCGGTCACGGCCCTGCCTGGAAGAACCGCCTGCAGAATCACCCTCTACTATATAAAGCTCGCACAGGCTCGCGTCTCTTTCAGAGCAGTCTGCGAGTTTTCCTGGAAGAGATGTTGAGTCGAGAGCGCCTTTACGTCTGGTAAGCTCGCGCGCTTTCCTGGCAGCTTCTCGCGCGCGGGCAGCGAGTATTGCCTTTTCAATCGCCTTGTTCGCGATCGAAGGGTTTTCTTCGAAATATGACGAGAGGTTCTCGTTTACAATGGACGCGACAATGCCTTCTACCTCGGAATTGCCAAGCTTTGTCTTTGTCTGGCCCTCGAATTGCGGATTTGGCACCTTTATACTTAGAACACATGTCAATCCCTCGCGTATATCTTCGCCGGAAATAGCCACATCAGACGATTTTAGCATGTTTTTATTTTTGCAATACTGATTGACGGTTCTCGTAAGCGCGGATTTAAACCCGCTCAGGTGTGTGCCGCCTTCGATTGTATTTATATTATTTACAAATGTAAAAATATTTTCTGAGTAAGCGTCATTATACTGTAGCGCTATCTCGCAGGAGACCCCGTCTTTTTCCCCTGAAAAATAAATCACCTTTTTGTGCAAAGGATTTTTATTCCTGTTAAGGTGTTCTACAAAAGATATGATGCCGCCGGAATAATAAAACTCTACTTCCTTATCTTTTTGCTCGTCTTCTAACTTTATCTTCAGGTCTTTATTTAAAAACGCGAGCTCTCTTAAGCGGTTTGAAAGCGTTTCAAAGGAAAACTCTATCTTTATATTGAATATCTCCTTGTCGGCCTTAAATGTTACGCTCGTCCCAGTGGTCTTTGCCTTGCCGACCACCGTGAGCTTAGAGGCAGTCTTTCCTCTCTCGTACTCCTGGTGAAAGACCTTGCCGTCTCTTTTTATCTCTACCTCCAACCATTCGCTCAGCGCGTTTACAACGCTCACGCCCACGCCGTGTAGACCGCCTGATATCTTATAAGAGCGGTGATCAAATTTCCCCCCTGCGTGAAGCGTTGTAAGGACCACCTCGACAGCCGGCTTTTTCTGCGTCTTATGCATGTCCACTGGTATGCCGCGGCCGTCGTCGGTAACAGTAACACTGTTATCCGCGTGCACACAGACCACTATGTTCTTGCAATAGCCTACCATTGCCTCGTCCACAGAGTTGTCCACCACCTCGTATACCAGGTGGTGCAGACCTCTTACAGACACGTCGCCTATATACATGGCGGGACGCTTTCTTACAGCATCAGCGCCTTCAAGCACCTGTATGGTCCGTGCGTCATACTTCTGGACTTTTGTCTCTTTTTCCTTTACCTTCTTCGCCATATCCTTTATTCCTTAAGCAGCCTCACCCATGCGGAAACGAACATTTTTTACCTTGTACTCGCTTAATTCCTTCTTTATATCCTTTAATATGCTGGCCCTTTTTAAATTGAGCGTGTAGAGCCAGGTAGACGAATCTACTTCTATTGTCAAAACTTTTTGTCGTATGCTTACTGGCCGCGAATGATTGGCCGCCCTTTCCCCGGCTGCCTTTTTCCAGGCAGCCACTATTCTTTCCTTCTTGCCAGGGCCTTGTTTTTCGATCTTGCTTATTACCTTGCCGATCACATCTCTTATGTCTTCCGGCTTCCTTGCCTTGCGTCTCACAATAATTACCTATGCCAGCTGCATGGGAAGCACGAGGTAAACATAAAAGCCCTCTACCCGCATCACTACCGGCTTATCGGGACCCGTGACCTCTATCTCTAATTCATCCTTTGGTATTACTTTTAGCGCGTCTATTAAATAACCCGGATTAAAACCCACTACCATCTCAGGACCCTTATACGTGGTCTCGATTTCCTCTTTTGCCTCGCCAATGGTCGGGTTTGACTTCGAGATTATGAGTTTGTTCTTCAGTATGTCTATTTTTATGGACTGGGAATCCTGCGTTGTTAAAAGCCCCGACCTTCTCACGCCCAGCAAAAACTGTTCCCTGTTAACCATTATCTTTTCCTTCGCCTCTTTTGGTATGACCTGTTCGTAGTTTGGGAACTCGCCCTCTATAAGACGCGAGATGATCGTGATGTTCCCTGATTCAAACTTTATCTGGTTCTCGCTGAACGTGATCTTTGTCTCTCCCTCATCCTCTAACACCCTGTTGAGCTCATGTATTGTCTTTGACGGCACAATAATGGACATGTCCGGCACTTCCCTGCCTGTCTCTTTTTCGATAAGACTCAGCCTTTTCCCGTCCGTTGTCACTATTGTAAGTTTGTTTCCTTTAAAGAAAAACAGCGCGCCGTTTAATACATATCTTGTCTCGTCACGCGACATCGAAAAATGCGTCATAGTTAGCATCTTTTTTAAAATACCTTGCTCTATTGTAACGTGCGGAGCTTTCTCAAACTCTGGCAGTTTCGGAAAATCCTCTTTTGGGAGGCCCAGTATTTTAAAAAAACATTTTCCGCACTTAATCGTCATGGAGTTGTTCTTCATCGTATTTATTATAATATCCTCGTCCGGCAACTCTTTGACAATCTCGCTGAATCTTTTTGCCGGCACCGTAATGGCGCCGTTTTCTTCCACCTCTGACGTAAATACGGATGATATGCCTATATCAAGATCTGTACTTGTGAGTTTCACGCTGCCTTGCTCTGATTCGATTAATACGTTTGATAGGATCGGTAGGCTGTTTTTACTTGATATAATATTCTGCACGTTCTGCATGTTTCTTATTAACTCGTTTTTCAATATTTTTATCTTCATCCACATCCCCCAAAGGTTTACTTCTTACTATTTATATCTAACTGAAAAAATAGTAGTAGTCGTAAAATACGGTGTTGGTATGTTGATAACCTTAAAACCCGCTCATTCAATTATAGTTATGAAACAAAAATAATCCACAAAAAAATACTAAATATTCACACTGTCAACTATTTATCTCCAACATCAGTCGATTCAGCAGGTTCTTCACATTTTGGTTCTTCTTTAATTCCTTCTGTATTTTGTCGTAAGCGTGTATAACCGTGGAGTGGTCCCTGCCCCCGAAGTGCTCGCCTATATCAGGGAGCGTCATGTTCGTGAGCTCCCTCGTCAAATACATCGCTATCTGCCTGGGGTATGCGATCTGCCTAGATCGCTTTTTCGCTTTTAAATCGGATGTCTTTACATCAAAATAAGTAGCCACCTTTTTCTGGATGAGGTCCACGGATATCTTTTTCTCGCCTTCCAGAAGAACGTCTTTCAACACGTCCTTTGTAAGGTCGAGCGAGATCTTTGTGTTTTCGAGAGACGCGTATGCTATTACCTTTATGAGCGCGCCCTCGAGCTCTCGAATATTTGTCTTGATCCTCTCGGCGATGAAATACAAAACATCCTCCGGTAGGCTCACGGCGTTTCTCTCAGACTTCTTTTTAAGTATCGCGATGCGCGTCTCAAGGTCTGGCGGTTGTACGTCTGTCACCAGCCCCCACTCGAATCTGGAAACGAGCCGCTCCTCGAGCCCTGGTATGGTCTTGGGCGGACGGTCGCTCGATAACACGATCTGCTTATGCGCGTCATAGAGCGTGTTGAACGTGTGGAAGAACTCTTCTTGAGTGGATTCCTTGCCTGCGATAAAATGCACATCATCTATTAAGAGCACATCAACAGACCTATATTTTTCCCTGAACTTGGCCGTGGTCCTGTTCTGGATCGCGCTTATGAGTTCGTTTGTGAATCTTTCGCTGGACGTGTAGAACAATTTCAGGTCATTGTGCATCTCAGACACATAGTGACACGCTGCCTGCATCAGGTGAGTCTTCCCCAGCCCCACGCCCCCGTATATAAAAAGCGGGTTGTACGCCTTTGCAGGAGATTCTGCGATAGCCATTGTTGCCGCGTGGGCGAATCTATTGGACGAGCCCACTACAAAACCTTCAAACGTATATCGCGGGTTTAAATAAAAAGGTTTTTTCTGGAGAGGCTTGCCGGTCGCGGCTGGCCGTACGCCTTGAGATTTTTTTGTACCAAGAGGCGCTTTTATTTCAAAGGACACCGGCATTACCTTGCCGATAGTTTTTAATATCGCAATATTTAATATATCACGGTAATGATCATAGATCCAATCCTTGAAAAAACTGGACGGCACTTCTATGATGAGACCATCTTCTGTAACGGACGAGAGCCGCGCCTGGGTAAACCAGTTTTCGAAGGCCCTCTCTCCTATTTCCTGTTTTGTATAATCAAGGATTTTGTCCCAGATATTAGATAGGTCGACACTCATAAGTCAGAATATTATAACAGTCATATATTTTCATATCAAGTAAAATCTTATTTGACAAAACTCGACACGCACGATTTGTCAAATAAGATTTGGGCGGGTCACATTTTTCCCCTTGACGATACAAGGCTATATGTTATAATGAAACGCCTACGAGGAGGCCATAGTGAAAAAACATCTTACCAGAAAGAGTCTTTTAAAACGGAAACGCAAACATGGCTTCAGGCACAGGATGCGCACTGCCAAAGGCCGTGCTGTGCTGAGGCGCCGACGGCAAAAAGGCAAAAAACGTCTCACTGTTTAATGACAGGCAATTCCTTTACCAGGAACGAGCGCCTGAAGAACAACGCCTCGATAAAAAAGGTTTTTGACAAAGGCGCCCCCTTCAGAGCCAGGCTAATCACGGTATTTTTATTAAAAAGAGACAATGCCTCTGGTGTAAACAAGGCTGCTTTTGTAGTCAGAAAGAGCCTCTATAATAAAAAGCTTGTTTTGCGCAACAGATTCAGAAGGATCTTAAGGCAGGCCTACATTAAGACAAAAGGATTACTGCCGGATGGCCATGACATTGTGATTCTAGGTTCAAATCTTAAGAAAGACACAAAATCCAGCGAGATACAAAAAGAATTGGCATATGTTTTTAAAAAACGCGTTAAAAAATAGTATTAAATTTTACCATAACTATATATCGCCACTTATGCTATGTAAATGCAGGTACTATCCTTCGTGCTCGCAATATACGCTCGATGCGATTAACCACAGAGGCGTGTTTTTAGGATTAATCAAGGGTGTTGGCCGCATATTACGATGTAGTCCTTTTTTTCCGGGCGGCTTTGACCCGTATAAAAAATAAATTGACCCCGAGCCACTCACTTCGTTCGGGTACGGGGCACGCAAATCGTACGTGTCGTGTTTGTCAAATAAGGAAAAGGAAGAGGGTATGGAGAGACGACTTTTAGCTGCAGTTGCGTTATCAATATTAGTGATGCTGATATACCCAGTTTTTCTTAAAAAAATAAACCCGCCGCCTCCTAACAGTCTTGAACAGTCTATACAACTCGTTGAAGAAAAAGAAGTTGTAGAAACGCGCCGCGAGAGTAAGCCAGAAGAAATAGAGGAAGTCGCTCTGCCAGCCGGCGCAATATCAACCTCGCTAAGCAATGAAAGATACGAGATAGAATTTTCCAATATAGGAGGCAGTATCCAGAGAGTCAAGATCAAGGATGGCAAAAGGTTTGATGCTGATCTTGTGGAAAACGCCCTGTTTCAGCAGGGCATGCTGTCAATAGAAGGAAACAGAGAGCTGTCTGGCTTATCGTCACAACTCTTTGCAATCAGAGAGGATACGAATACTCTTTATGTTGAAAAACAGGGGCTGGCAATAGAAAAGTCTATAAGATTTTTAAGGGATAAATATGCGCTGCGCTCAACAATAAAAATAACAAACCTCACACCCTCAACAAAAAACATATCATTTGAACTTACAGCTGCTTCAAAGATCGCCAGCAAGGAAAAATTTGAATCAAGATTTGTGGGTGTGGATCTTTTGTCTAAAGATGGCGCAGTAAAAAGAATAGCAAGCGGTAACTCCAAGAAATACAATAAGTTATACTCTTCCGATATCGAATGGCTCGCCTTAAGAAATAAATATTATTCAATCATTGCCAAGCCTGAATTCAAACCCGCGGGAGTTTTTACAAAAAATATTAAGAACTCCCCTGTAACAGGTTTTATACTTGAAGATGAAAAAATCATCCCTGGAGAGACAAAATCATACGACATCCTTTACTATATAGGTCCGACAGAGAGAGGCGAGCTGGAAAACGCAGACCAATCATTTGGCAAGGCGCTCTATTTTGGAAAGCTGACGAGCATAATGCTCGTTCTATTAAGTATCCTGCGATTTTTCTATGGACTGTTTCATAATTACGGAGTCGCGATACTTTTACTTACGTGCTGCACGAGCTTTTTATTATTCCCGCTGTCATTCAAGAGTCTGAAATCAATGAGGAGGATGCAGGAGATACAGCCGCACATTGAAAAGGTGCGCCAGGAACACAAGGACAACCCGCAAAAATTAAACAAGGAAATAATGGAACTTTATCGACGGTATAATGTAAACCCGATGGGCGGGTGTTTTCCGATGCTTTTACAGATGCCGATATTTATCGCGCTCTACCAGACACTCATGAGGTCTGTGGAGCTAAAGGGCGCGCATTTTCTGTGGATAAAAGACCTATCCATGCCAGATGCCGCGTTTCATCTGCCCTTTACCATGCCTTTGCTCGGCAATGCAATAAATCTATTGCCAATCTTGATGATAGGTGCTATGATAGTGCAACAGAAGCTGTCGCAGGTAAAGACCAGCGCAGCTCAAACAGACCAGCAGAAGATGATGGCTGCCATAATGCCAGTCATGTTTGGGTTTATATTTTATAATCTGCCGTCTGGCCTGGTCCTATACTGGCTGACCAACACTGTTCTTACAAGTTCTTTACAGTTCTTTTTCTTAAGAAAGTCATGAGCCCTAAAAAACAGGCCTTAAAAGAGATAGAGGTAGAGGCAAAGACAGCCCAGGAAGCAATAAAGATCGCCCTGTCAAAATTAGGCGCTACTAAATCCGAAGTTGATATAAAGGTGTTGCGGGAAGAGCACAAAGGTCTTTTTAGCATGCAGGGGTCAAAGTTAGCCAAGGTTAAGGCAATAAAGAAGTTATATAAAAAATGATACGGTTATGATACGGTTCTGCTTCGCCGTGCTATTTGCGTGCACGACTTCGCAGGAATTATTTTATGGGAAAAGTAATAGCAATATGTAATCAAAAGGGCGGGGTTGGAAAAACCACCACGGCCATCAATTTAGGCTACTATCTTTCTCACAAAAAAAAGAGAGTTTTGCTGATCGATTTTGATCCGCAGGCAAATGCAACAAGCGGGCTCGGGGTTGACAAGACGAAAATAGCGCATAATATCTACGACGTATTGGTCAATAAAATCCTTGCCCAGGATATTATACAAGAGCTTTACACGCCAGAATTTCAATTAATTCCCTCAAGCATAAATCTTACAGGAGCTGAAATAGAATTGATCAGCATGATGAACCGGGAATATAAACTGAAGTCCAGCATAAAAGACCTGACCGGTAATTATGATTTTATTCTTATTGATTCTCCGCCGTCATTAGGGCTTTTGACGATTAATGCCCTGACAGCAGCTGATTCAGTGTTGATACCTATACAGTGCGAATATTACGCTCTGGAAGGCCTGAGCCAGCTTTTGAACACTATAAACCTTGTGCGCGACAATCTCAATGCTGAACTAGAAATAGAAGGTGTGCTGCTGACAATGGCTGATTATAGGACTAACCTTACTTCAGAGGTAATAAAAGAGGTCAGGAAATTCTTTAAAGAAAAGGTCTTTAAGACCGTAATACCCAGAAGTATAAGGTTGAGCGAGGCACCTGGGTTTGGAAGACCGGTACACCTATATGATAGGCATTCAACAGGAGCAAAAACCTATGAGGCTCTGGCAGGCGAGCTCTTAAGAGAGTTGGTAGAGGAGGATGTGAAAGAATGGAAAAAAGAGGTCTCGGAAGAGGTTTAGGGGCATTAATACCTGAGAAGGGCTCAAGGGAAGATTCAGCATTACTAAAGGCTGGAAAAGGTCAACTAGTCACTAATATACCTCTGGACAAGGTAACGGCTAACAAGTTCCAGCCAAGAGGAGATTTTAATAAACAGGCCTTGGATGAGCTTGCTGCTTCTATAAAGGAAAAAGGCTTTATACAGCCGGTTATTGTAAGGCTACAGAATGACGGATATGAATTAATAGCTGGTGAAAGGCGATTCAGGGCTGCCAAGATGCTTAAGCTAAGCGAAGTTCCAGCTATTGTAAAGGATGTTTCTGATATTGATTTATTGGAGCTTTCTATTATAGAGAATGTACAAAGAGAGGACCTGAACCCAATTGACCAGGCAAAGGCATATAAGAGACTCTTGGGCGAGTTTAACATGACCCAGGAGGATATTTCAGCTGTTATTGGTAAGGATAGGGCAACTGTTGCAAATATCCTCAGATTATTAAGACTCCCTGAGAAGATCCAGGTCTTTGTTTCACGTGGAACAATCTCAATGGGCCATGCAAAGGCGATACTGGGGCTTGACAAAGAATCAGAGCAGCTCAGGCTCTGCACCAGGGTTATAAAAAATGACCTATCTGTAAGAGATACAGAGAGATACGCAAAAAAGATTTCAGGAGCGACAAAGACAAAAAAGTCAGAAAAAGACCCTAATCTAAGTGCTATTGAAGAAGAGCTGAGCGATGTATTGGGAACAAAGGTCAAGATTTTAAAAGGCAAAAAGGGCGGGAAAATAGAGATAGAGTTTTACTCTGACAAGGATTTAGAAAAAGTCATAACTCTTTTAAAATCAAATAGTTAGAGGAGTAAAAATATGAATCAGAAAACACTGGTCCTGATAAAACCAGATGGATTGGTAAAGTCTCTCACAGGGAACATACTTACGCGGTTATCGGAATCAAAGTTGGAAATAGTGGCAGCTAAAATAGTTAGAGTCAGCAAAGGACTTGCCGAAGAGCATTATAAACATATGAAAGACAAGCCGTTTTTTAAAGAACTGATCAAATATATCCAGGGTGAGCTTCATGACAGGCGTAAGGTCATGGCAATGGTTTACTGGGGTGAAGACGCTCTGCAAAAGGTCCATGAGCTAGCTGGTTCGACCAATCCAGAAGAGGCGGATGTAACTAGCATAAGAGGCTCTTTTGGCAGGATCACTACAAAAGGCATATATGAAAACGTGCTTCACACGTCTTCGGACGCCAAAGAAGCCGAGCGCGAGATCAAACTCTGGTTTGAACCAGACGAGATAATCGTGGATCTGTACCCGACAAAGACTATTAGCGTAGAAACACAAAAGAAACGGGTCTGGGCATGATAAAAAGCATGACAGGATTTGGAAAAGGCGAGGCAAAAGGCAGATTCGGAAGATTTACTGTAGAGGTGCGGACAGTGAATCACAGATATTTTGATGTCTCGTCCAGAATGCCCAATAGCCTCGGCACATTAGAAGACAAGGCAAAACATTTTATAAATAAATACGTTAAACGCGGCAAGGTCAATCTCTCGCTTTTGCATAAAAAGGGCGACAAGGATCCGGGGTCAGCAAAACTTAACGACGAGGCAATCGAAAAATATTACAAGATGCTGAATAAATTGAAAAAGAAATTCAGACTGAGTGACGAGGTAAGCCTCTCGCACATACTTTCTTTTCCGGACGTGATTATACAGGAGCAACAGGCTCATGACGCGAGCTCGCTGTGGTCGGCCATCGAGCCTGCCTTGAAAAAGGCAGTGCTGGATTGCGACAGCATGAGAAGAAAAGAAGGAAAAGCGCTTTACAAGGATTTCATGGAGAGGATCAAGACTATATCGTCCTCTATTGATAAGATCTCAAAGCTCGCACCCACGCTTATTTTAGAATACCGCGATAAACTGCATGCGAGGATAAAAGAGATCCTAAAAAGAGACGATTATGATGTAGACAAGTCAAGGGTAGAGACAGAACTCGCCATATTTGCGAAACAGTGCGATGTTTCAGAGGAAATAACGCGCGCCAGGAGCCATCTGGAGGCGATGAAAGAAACGCTCGAGTCGAATACGGAGGCCGGCAGGCGCCTGGATTTTATCCTGCAGGAATTGCAGCGCGAGATAAATACGCTGGGCTCAAAGGCAGGCGCTGTAAAGATATCCAGATTAGTAGTGGACGCGAAAAGCGCGATCGACAAGATGCGCGAGCAGGCGCAGAACGTGGAATAGACATGAAGAGAAAAGGCATATTGTTTATAATCTCAGCGCCGTCAGGGTCAGGCAAGACCACGCTGATAAATAAATTGATAGATTCCCTGGGAGGATTGAACCGTTCGATTTCCATGACTACGCGTCCGCCTCGTTCCGGCGAAAGAGACGGCATGGAATACATCTTTATGGAGAAGGGCGAGTTTTTAAGGCGCAAAAAGAAAAACGAATTCCTGGAATGGGCAAAGGTCTTTGAGGAATATTACGGAACGCCTAAAAAATACATAAAGCACATCATTGAAAAAGGCCATGACGCTATTTTAAATATAGACGTACAGGGCGCCATGAAGATAAAGAAGCTCAAGATGCGCTCGGTCTATATATTTGTCGCTCCGCCTTCCATGGGTATGTTAAAAGAAAGGCTCATGGACCGCTCGACAGATTCCAAAAGAGAGATCTCGAAAAGGTTAAAGGTTGCTAAAAAAGAATTAGCGCACCTTTCAAAATATGACTATGTTGTCGTCAATAATATGCTGGATTCAGCGCTAGAGAGCCTGCGCTCTATCGTTATCGCCGAGAGATGTAGAATAGGGAGGAAGTAATATGTCCTATGTTCCGCGAGAAAGTGTTTTTAAAAAAGGTGACAGTATTTTCAAGGTGACGTTACTTGCTGCAAGACGCGCGATAGAGCTCAATAACGGCGCGCAGAAATTAATAGAGACAGCCACGAAAAAGTTTTCGACCATTGCATTGGAAGAAATAGGCCAGGGCAAGGTGAAGTACAAGGTGAAACAGGTGAAATGAAGAAGCATATCAT
Organism: uncultured Planctomycetia bacterium; assembly: GCA_964489855.1. Lineage (GTDB taxonomy): Bacteria > Omnitrophota > Gorgyraeia > Gorgyraeales > Gorgyraeaceae > JAHIPS01. The sequence continues at coordinate 14,599 of CAZBAQ010000003.1, forward strand.
CGTCGGTGTCACAGGCAGTATCGCGTGTTACAAGGCCCTGGATATAATACGGGGCCTTCAGCGTCTTGGTATGTCCTGCGAGGTTGTTTTGACAAAAGAGGCAGAGGAGTTTATCAGGCCGGTTCTTTTCCAGGCTATATCAGGGAACAAAGTCGTGACATCGGATTTATTCGCGCTGCCTGAAGAGTGGGACGCCGCTCATATATCTTTAGCTGAAAAGGCTGATTTAATCTTGGTCGCCCCTGCAACAGCCAATATCATCGGCAAGGTCGCTAATGGCATCTGCGACGATATGCTCACCTGCGCTATCTGCGCTACAAAAGCATCTGTTCTTTTTGCGCCGGCGATGAATTCAGGGATGTATAATAATAAAATCGTGCAGGAAAATATCTCTAAGCTCAAAAAAGCCGGCTATTATTTCACCGGCCCTATCAAAGGCAAACTCACCTGCGGCTCTGAAGGCATGGGCCATATCCAGGATATAGATGTAATCATAAAAGAGGCAAAAAAGCTCTTAAAATAACCTGCCGCTGGGGCACCAGATTTTCGATCTGACGTTATTTACAACTTTATGATTTACTATATTTTAAAGTTGTAAACAAGCCATAAACCATCTCCAAGTTAACATCTTGTTGACAACTTTAATTTTATAATATATACTATAGTTGTAAACTAAAACAGGATACGGGGTATTATGGATTCTATAACTAAGCTTATTCTCATGCTGCTGGATGAAAAGGGCGAAGTGAAGACCTCTGAGATAGTAAAAAAGACTGGATTTTCACGTGTCTATATCAATAGATTCTTTCAGAATTTAAGAGATCAGGGCAAGGTTACCTTAATAGGGAAGGCCAACAAGGCCCGTTATATACCCGCGACTAAAAAAGCGCTTACGCAGGCTAAAAAGGATATATGGCACGTTCACCGTATTCTGCAAAAAAAAGGGCTTTCCGAAGATCTAGTCCTGGACAGAATAAAAAACGAGACAGGTATATTGGTGGAGCTTCCTGAAAACATTACGCGTATCGTATCCTACGCGTTTACAGAGATGCTTAATAATGCGATCGAGCATTCAGGTTCGGAAACAATAGAAGTAACCATGGAAAGGGATAAAGGGCATATACGTTTTGATATAATAGATAAAGGCGTGGGTATTTTTAATAATATAAGAAGCAAGAGGGGCTTTGATGATGATATGGAGGCAATACAGGATCTTATAAAAGGCAAATTAACAACAGCTTCCGAATCTCATAGCGGGGAAGGGATTTTTTTTACGTCAAAGGCAGCGGATAAGCTGATATTGCAGAGCGCACAAAAGAAGCTGATATTTGATAATCTTGTAAATGATATTTTTATCAAGGGTGTTAGAAAAAGCGCTATTGGCACAAAGGTTTTCTTTTCTATCAGCGTCGACTCGGAGAGGGAATTGAGTGCAGTGTTCAAGGAATACACAGACGAATCAGTTGAGTTTAACAAGACAGAGGTAAAAGTCAAACTTTACAAAGCAGGCTCTGGGTATGTTTCACGTTCCCAGGCAAGGAGAATATTGAGCGGCTTGAGTAAATTTAAGACGATTCTATTGGATTTCGATGGCGTAGAAACCGTAGGACAGGGATTCGCAGACGAGGTTTTCAGGATATGGAAACAGAACTATCCAAATGTTAAGATCAACCCATTGAATGCTAATAAAAATGTGCAATTTATGATTGAAAGGGCGGTGCGTCATTAAAATTCTGATTACTGCCGGGCCAACAATAGAGCGGATAGATCCTGTGAGATTTATTTCAAATAGATCCACGGGCGTCATGGGTTATAAGATTGCAGAAGTTGCAGTACGACGAAGGCACGCTGTTACGCTCATAAGCGGACCTACCAAGCTCAAACCCCCCAAGGTTAAAAGATTTATTCCAATTGAAACAGCCAGAGATTTGTTGCGAGTGCTTAAGAAAGAGATTAAAAGAGCGGATTGCCTTATTATGTGCGCTGCAGTAGGGGATTTTAGCGTAGCAAGTCCTGCGAGAAAAAAGATAAAAAGAAAAGGGAGTTTGCGGCTTAAGCTCATCCCTAATAAAGACATACTTAAAGAATTGGCTGGATATAAAAGAGATAAGTTATTCGTGGGGTTTAGCCTGGAAACAGAGGATCTGGTTAAAAATTCAAGAAAAAAATTAAGGGCTAAAAAATTAGACCTGATAGTGGCTAATAGACTGATAAATCAACATAATCCATTTGGTGATAATAGGTTAGGAGTATCTATAATAAACACAGCAGGCCATAGCTTATATATTAACAATAAATCTAAGTCATATATAGCTCATGTTTTGCTTGACAAAATCCAGGAGCTGTGGTATTTAAGAAAGGAAGGTTAATATGAAAAAGCGCGGATTTACATTAATAGAACTCTTGGTTGTAATCGCGATTATAGGCATACTTGCTGGCATGCTGCTTCCGGCTATTGGCCAGGCGCGCGAAAGGGCAAGGCGCACTAGCTGCATGAATAACCTGAAGCAGATCGGCATAGCGCTTCATATGTATGCCACGGATAATATGGAGAGGTTCCCCGAGAACCTGCAGGAGCTGGTGGATGGGGATTATATAGATACATTAGAGATCTTTAAGTGCCCTTCTAGCGCAAGCAGCATTCCTTCAAACGCTGATAGCGGAGATTATGTATACCAGTCAGGCCTTACAGAGTCAGCTGATTCTGACACACCAATAGTTTGTGATAAAGCGGAAAATCACAAGGGCCAGGGCGGCAATGTGTTGTATGTCGGCGGGCACATAAGATGGAGTTCTGCCTCTGGCGGCAGTTGGGCCCCGTCATTTTAATGAAAGTAAAGATTTTTTAACAACGTGTAGCCCGGTCTTTTCAAGGTTACACGTTTTTGTTTTCTATGGCGGCGTACCCAAGTGGAAAGGGACGAGTCTGCAAAACTCCTATGCACCGGTTCGATTCCGGTCGCCGCCTCCAGGCCGGGGTGGTGAAATTGGCAAACACGGAGGACTTAAAATCCTGTGGCCCATGAGGTCTGGTGGGTTAATTTTCCAGGCCCGGCACCAAATAATCTGGGCTCATGGCGCAGTTGGAT
>CAZBAQ010000004.1:0-17594 GCA_964489855.1 uncultured Planctomycetia bacterium
TCTCAAAATGAACTCGTGCAGCTGAAATTAGAAGAGATAGACGGCGAAGACACTGTCTATATAGAGGAACCGCAGGATGACTAAGACTACAAAGAAAAATCCAAAATGGATCCATAAGGATCTTCTCGGGTTAGAGTATCTGTCAAAGGAAGATATAGAGCTTCTTTTGGATACAGCAGATTCTTTCAGGGAGATACTGGATAGACCGATTAAAAAAGTGCCTGCGCTTCGCGGAAAAACAGTGGTGAATCTCTTTTACGAGCCTTCTACCAGGACGCGCGTGTCTTTTGAGATAGCTGCCAAGAGGCTCTCGGCAGATGTGATAAATATTGCCACTGAGACGTCCAGTGTGAAGAAAGGTGAGACATTGAATGATACGGGTCAGAATATAGAAGCGCTAAAGGCAGATGTCATTGTGGTAAGGCACAACTGCTCAGGCGCAGCAGCAATGCTTGCAAAACACGTGAATATAAGCGTTATAAATGCAGGGGACGGCTGGCACGAGCACCCGACGCAGGGACTCCTGGATATATTTACGCTTAGAAAAAAATTGGGGCGTATAGAAGGGCTCAATGTCAGTATAGTCGGCGATATCGCTCATTCACGAGTGGCGCGTTCGAATATCTGGGGGCTGACTAAATTGGGCGCAAAGGTTACAGTGTGCGCGCCGAGCATGCTTATACCTCCCGGCATAGAAGAAATGGGCGTTAGCGTGACGAACGATATAGACGAGGCGCTTTCCAAGGCAGACGCGATAAATATATTGAGGATGCAATTCGAGCGTGACGAAGAAGGCGCGTTTCCCAAGCAGATAGAATATTTCAAGAATTTTGGAATAACCGGAGAGAGGTTAAAAAAGGCCAAGAAAAATATTATTGTGATGCATCCTGGACCTATAAATAGAGGGATAGAGATATCAAGCAAGGTCGCGGATGGCGCGAATTCCGTAATATTGGAGCAGGTTACGAATGGTATAGCTGTCAGGATGGCTGTCTTATACTGGCTCTCGCAGGCAAGGAAAAAGGGTAAAAATGAAAATACTCATTAAAAACGGTCTTGTAATAGACCCGGTCAATAAAATAGAAGCTGTGATGGATATTCTTGTAGCTGACGGCAGGATCTCCAAGAAGGCAAAGGCTATAAGATCAGATGTGGACGAGACAATAGACGCCAAGGATAAAATAGTCATGCCCGGTATCGTGGATATGCACGTCCATTTAAGGGAACCGGGCAGGGAGGATAAGGAAACTGTCGCGAGTGGGACAAGGGCAGCAGCCAGAGGGGGCGTGACAACAGTTCTTGCAATGCCGAATACCATGCCTGTGATTGATTGCGCCGGTAATGTGAAACTTTTGAAGGATATCATAAAGAAAGACGCAGGCGTGGATGTAGAGATCTCCGGGGCCATAACCATTGGACAGTTAGGTAAGAAATTATGCGATATTAGCGCGCTAAAAAAAGCAGGCGTGATCGCGATTACTGACGATGGCTCGTCTGTGGATGACGATAATCTTATGCTGGAGGCACTTAAACAGGCAAAGAAAGAAAAGATACTTACGATATGCCATTCCGAGGACAGGTCTATTTCCGGCAAGGGCCTTGTGAATCGGGGCTTTACTGCTACGCGGCTTGGCTTAAGGGGCATCTCAAACGAATCAGAATATAAAAGGGTCGAACGTGATATCAGGTTAGCTGAAAAATCAGGCGCGGCTCTGCACATTGCGCATGTAAGCTGTAAGGAATCAGTAGAGTTGATAGCAAAAGCAAAGAAAAAAGGCATAAAGGTCACAGCGGAAACAGCCCCGCATTATTTTAGTCTGAATGAAGAGGACCTGCTCGATTACAACACGAATATGAAGATCGATCCTCCTCTAAGGAGCAAGGGTGATGTGGAGGCGATCAAGGAGGGTCTTAAGAGCGGCGCGATAGACGCGATCGCGTCTGATCACGCACCGCATACAGAGAATGAAAAGGATATTGAGTTTGAATACGCAGCGTCTGGAAGCATCGGACTTGAAACAGAGCTCTCTGTGGCTGTGACTGAATTAGTCCATACAGGATTATTGGGCTGGAGCGATTTAGTAAAGAAGATGTGCTCTAATCCTTCAAAGATCTTAGGTATAGATAAAGGCAGTTTAGGAGTGGGGCGCGACGCGGATATCGTGATCGTTTCTCCGGATAAAGAATGGGTAGTCAGGAGAAAGGATTTTCTATCCAGGTCAAAAAATTCCGCATTCCTGGGAAGAAAAATAAAGGGCGTGGTCGAATACACGGTTTGCAAGGGAAAGGTAGTTTATAAGGCATGAGATTTATAGCTGATTTTCACATACATTCCAAATATAGCCGGGCAACAAGCCCGCAGATGGAGGTAAAGACGCTTTCAGAGGTCGCGAAGCTAAAGGGCATATCCCTGCTCGGGACAGGCGATTTCACGCATCATCTATGGCTCGAGGAATTAAAGGATGTTTTAAAGGATTCAGGCAACGGGTTTTTTGGATACAACGGGGTAAATTTTATACTTACAGGGGAGATCTCGAGCATATATTCCAAAGGCGGCAAGGTGCGCAAGATCCACAATGTTATTTTTGCTCCCAGCTTTGATATTGTCGATAAGATAAATGCGGCGCTTTCCGGCTATGGTAATTTATCCAGCGATGGAAGACCGATCATCGGCATAGACGCGAAAGACCTGGCAGAGGTTTTATTTAGTATCAGCAATAAGATATTTCTCGTGCCAGGGCATATCTGGACGCCATGGTTTTCATTGTTCGGCTCTAAATCAGGTTTTGATTCAATAGAGGAGTGTTTCGAGGAGTACGCCAAAGATATCTACGCGCTCGAGACAGGACTTTCGTCTGACCCGGGCATGAACTGGAGATGGAGCAAGCTTGACAGATTTAATCTTATTTCAAACTCCGACTCGCACAGCCCGCAGAAGATAGGAAGGGAGGCGAATGTCTTTGATGTCGAGATGAGCTACAAAGGTGTCATCGATGCCTTAAAGGTAAAGGATAACAGGAAGTTTTTGCATACGATTGAGTTTTTCCCCGAGGAAGGAAAATACCATTACGACGGGCATAGGAATTGTAATGTAAGGTCAGATCCTAAAGAGACAAAGAAGAACAAAAATATATGCCCTGTGTGCGGGAAGCCTCTTACAGTAGGCGTGATGAGCAGGGTCGATGAGCTGGCAGACAGACCAGAGGGGTATGTCCCGGAAAAAAGCGTTCCTTACAAGAGGATGATACCGCTTTCTGAGATCATCTCAGATGTTTTGGGTGTTGGAGACAGCTCTAAGGCGGTAGGAAAAGAATATAGCGCGATAATCCCGAGGGTTGGGACAGAGCTCGAGGTGCTTACAGAGGTCAGAGAAGATGAGCTTTTAAAGAAGCTGCCGCAAAAAATAGCAAAGGCGATTATAAACGTGCGAAGCGGCAACGTAAATATCCTGCCGGGTTTTGACGGAGAGTATGGTAAGATAGAGATATTGAAAAAGGACGAGGCTGCAGGCGAAAAACAGATGGATTTATTTTGAAATGAAAGATATAAAAGCCAAGATTTTACAGAATAAAAAAGTATGCGGCGATTATTATAAGATGGCGCTTGACGCGCCGTATATTGCCAAGCATGCAAAACCGGGCCAATTTGTGCAGGTGAGGTGCAGCGACGGGACTGAGCCGCTTTTGAGGCGTCCGTTCAGTGTGCACAAGGTCAAAGGTAAAACAGTCGAGATCTTATATGAAGTTATTGGCAAAGGCACAGAGATCTTATCAGAAAGAACTATAGGAGAAACATTAGATGTATTAGGTCCGCTTGGGAATGGCTTTACACTGTCAAACATGCCAGTTGTTATTATTGCCGGAGGAATAGGGGCAGCGCCGCTGATGTTTCTTGCAGAGGAACTTAAGAAATCCAAAATCCAAAATCCAAAATCCAAGATTACTGTCTTGATCGGGACGAGGACAAAAAAACTTGTTTTATGCGAGGAGGATTTTAAAAGAACAGGTGCGGAAGTCCATGTCGCTACTGACGACGGAAGTCGTGGCTACAAGGGTTTTGTTACGAATTTATTACAAAAGATTTTACGAATAACGAATAACGAACAACGAACAACGATTTATGCCTGTGGGCCGCAGGCAATGCTGGGATGTATTTCCAGGATGTGCAAGAAGCGGAGATTAAAATGCGAGATCTCTCTGGAAGAAAAAATGGCCTGCGGTATTGGCGTGTGTCTTGGCTGCGCTGTTAAAGTCAAAGGCGGAGGCTATAAACTCGCGTGCAAAGACGGCCCGGTATTTAATATAGCTGAATTAATATGATTACAATAGGAAAATTAAAACTTAAAAATCCTGTGATGGCCGCATCAGGCACCTTTGGTTATGCAAAGGAATTTGAGGAGCTCGTGGATCTTAAAAAGCTCGGCGCGATTGTTACCAAGACGATTACTCTTAACCCGAGGCAGGGCAATCCCATGCCGAGGATCTGCGAAACCTCATCAGGCATGCTCAATGCCATAGGGCTTCAGAACGAGGGTGTGGAGTATTTTATCGACGAGAAATTGCCGTATCTGGCAAAGATCAATGTGCCGGTTATCGTCAGCATATCGGGTGATAGCGCGGCAGAATTTTCTAATCTTGCAAAGAGACTTGATAAGGAAAAGGATGTAGATGGAATAGAGCTTAATATCTCTTGCCCAAATATAAAGAGCATAAGTACACCCCTCGACTTCGCTCGGGGCAGGCAAAAGCATAAGTGCACAAGCTTGATTGCACAGGATAAAGATGCTACGTATGAAGTTGTCAAGAAAGTCAGACAGGCCACAAGTAAAACTTTGATAACGAAACTTTCGCCGAACGTGACTGATATCGTGGAGATCGCACGCTCAGCGTGTAAAGGCGGGACAGATGGGGTGAGCCTAATAAATACATTGCTTGGCATGGCAATAGACATCGAGACAGGAAAACCAAAACTCGCAAATATTACAGGTGGTTTGAGCGGGCCAGCTATAAAACCTATTGCCCTAAGAATGGTATACGAGGTCGCGAAAAATATTAACAAGCCAGTTATAGGGATGGGTGGTATAATGACTCCGGAAGACGCGATAGAGTTTTTACTCGCAGGCGCAAAGGCAGTCGAGGTGGGCACGGCGAATTTTATCGAGCCAGGTGTCTGTGAAAAAATAATAAAAGGCATTGAGCAATGGACAAAGAAAAAATCATAGTAGCGCTGGATGTCGGTAGCATTAAGGAAGAGGAGAGGCTTCTTGAAATCCTTAGTCCGCATGTAAGGATCTTTAAAGTCGGGATAGAGCTTTTCTATTCCTGTGGCCCAAAGTCCCTCGATATTATTAAAAAATATGATAGAGAGATATTTCTCGATTTAAAATTCCACGATATACCAAACACTGTGAAAAATGCCGCTAAGGTTGCTGCTCGATTAGGCGTATTTATGTTTAATGTGCATGTATCGGGCGGAAACGACATGATGAAAGCTGCTTTAGAAGGAGCAGGAGAGGAAAGCGAGAGATTAGGTATAGATAGACCACATATTTTAGGCGTAACTGTCCTTACAAGCATAGAGGCAACAGAGGAGCAGGTCCTGAGTCTTGCGAAATTGGCAAAAGATGCAGGATTAGACGGCGTGGTAGCTTCTCCTAAAGAGGTATCCGCGATTAGAAAGAATATAAGAAAGGATTTTTTGATTGTTACGCCAGGCGTGCGGCCAGAAGGAAGTGACAAGCAGGACCAGAAACGAACAGCTACGCCAAAAAAAGCTATTTCTGCCGGCGCCGACTACATAGTAATCGGCCGGCCAATCACAAAGGCGAAAGATCCTGTTAAGGCGATTGAGGGTATAAAATGAGCATGAAAGAAAAAGAGATTCTGGAGATTTTCAAAGACACAGGCGCGCTTTTAAAAGGTCATTTTAGGCTGTCCAGTGGTCTACATAGCGGTGATTATCTGCAGTGCGCGCGAGTATTGCAGTATCCAGGGCATGCGGAAAAGTTATGCGCGGAATTGGCAGGGTGTTTTAAGGCTGAGGAACCTACATGTGTGGTAGCGCCTGCATTAGGAGGCGTGGTGGTTTCTTATGAAGTCGCAAAGGCGCTGGGCGTGCGTTCGCTCTTTACAGAGCGCAAAGACGGTAAAATGGTTATAAGAAGAGGTTTCCAAATAACCTCAGATGACAGGGTACTGGTGGTAGAGGATGTTATTACAACTGGCCTTTCCACAAAAGAGGTTTTAGAGGTTGTAAAGTCTACGGGAGCGGCCATAATAGGAGTAGGAAGTATTGTAGATAGAAGTGGAAAAGATATAGATTTTGGTGTAAAATCAAATAGTTTGATAAAACTGAATCTACCAGTCTTCCCCCCGGAACAGTGCCCTTTGTGTAAAAAGGGCATGGATGTCAGGAAACCAGGCAGTCGCTAGTCTTTGTTTGGTCGAGGCGAAACCTCGACCAGAGCTGGTCGAGGTTTCGCCTCGACCAAAGGGAGTTATGTCATGTCAGAAAAATTAAAAGGACTTCTCGAAAAGATCAATCAGGAAGGCGTGAAGCAGGCAGAGGAAAAGGCCGGTGTTATAGAGACAAAGGCAAGGGCTGACGCGGAAAAGATCCTGAAGGATGCGAAGATAGCGGCGCAGAAAATCATAGAGGATGCCAGGGCTGATGCTAAAAAGACAAAACACTCAGGTGAAACAGCCATTAAACAGGCATCCAGGGATTTGATCTTAGCGCTTAAAGACGAGATCAAAAAGATCTTCAATAAGATTGTTAACGTCGAGACTATAAAGACGATGTCACAGGAAAACCTGGAAGAGATTTTAGGGGAGCTGATAGAAAATTATATTGAGAAAGACGGCAAGGCCTCTGACGTGAAAGTTCTTTTGAAAAAAGAAGACCTTGAAAAACTAAAAAAGTCATCGATCTCGAGATTAAAGGATAAACTCAAAGACGGCATAAAATTTAAATCATCACCCGGCATCAATGCCGGTTTTTCAATAAGCTTTGACAAAGGAAGATCATTTTTTGATTTTACAGACGAGAGTCTGACAGATGCGCTTTGCGCGTATCTTAACCCTGAACTCGCGAAATTATTGAAATGAGAGAATATTATTATCTGGTAGCGAGCCTGCCTTTACTCGAATTCGGCATGAAGACGCCTGTCGCGTATGAAGATTTTCTTTTCCGCTGTCTAGAACAACTAAACCCTAAAGATATAGCGGTTATAAAAAGAACAAATATATTATCTCCCGAGGATACAGAAGACGACTTTCCCACATTAAGAGAATGGAAAATATTTGATAGAGTGCTTAGAAATGAACTTGTAAAACACCGGGCGTCTAAGAGATCAAGGGATGCCTCAAGATATATTCGCGGCGAAGACTACGGGGACCCATTTTTAGCAATAGAGGCTCGCTGGGCTGTAAACGAGGAATCGCCTGTGGATGCAGAGAGGTTTTTGGATAAAATCAGGTGGGAGAAGATAGAAGAGCTTGAAAAAGCGCATTATTTTGACATAGATTATTTAGTCACATATGCGTTGAGATTACAGATCCTGGAACGTTGGCAGAAAATAAATGCAGAAGGCGAAACGCAGGTTTTAAAGGACCTGGTCAGCGCTTAATTAACCCCTTGACAAGCTCGGGGCACGCAAAACGTGCGTGTCAAATTTGTCAGATAAGGGAGTATGGGATGAGGTATGGTGAGATTGCAGGGATAAACGGAAACATGGTCGTAGCAGAGTTTAGCGACTATGTTGTGCAGAACGAGGTCGCGTATATACTGCACGGCAAGGAGCGCCTGAAGGCTGAAGTTATACGCGTGCGCGGCAATAGAGCTGAACTACAGGTCTATGAGGATACAAAAGGGCTAAGGGTGGGAGAGAGGGTCGAGTTTACAGATGAGCTTTTGTCGGTCGAATTAGGGCCAGGACTTTTAGGACAGATATTTGACGGACTCCAGAATCCATTGCCTCAACTTGCAAAGGAGTGTGGGTTTTTCCTAAAGCGAGGCGTGTATCTCGAGGCATTGCCGGACAAGACAAAGTGGGAATTTACGCCTAGCGCGAAAAAAGGCGACAGGGTAAAGTCAGGCTCAAAACTTGGCTCTGTAAAAGAAGAGATCTTTGACCACTGGATCATGGTGCCGTTTGGACTGACAGGTGATCTGGAGGTCGAAAGCATTGTAGCTAAAGGTAAATATGATTTAAAGCACGTGATGGCCAAACTTAAAGACGAGCAAGGCCGGATTCACGAAGCCAGGATGCAGCAGATATGGCCTGTAAAGATCCCCATAACCGCTTACAACGAAAAATTAAAGCCTGAAAAAACCATTGTTACAAAAATCAGGATCATCGATACGCTGATGCCTGTTGCGTTCGGAGGCACATATTGCGTGCCAGGTCCTTTTGGCTCAGGAAAAACAGTCCTGCAACAGCTTATAAGCAAGCACGCTGAAGTAGATATTGTTATTGTAGCTGCATGCGGTGAAAGGGCAGGAGAGGTCGTTGAGACATTAAGGACATTTCCGGAACTCGTGGATCCAAAAACAAAAAGACCTTTAATGGAGCGCACGGTTATTATATGCAACACGAGTTCAATGCCGGTTGCCGCAAGGGAGTCCAGCGTTTATACAGCTGTTACTATCGCAGAGTACTACCGCCAGATGGGGTTAAATGTCCTGCTTTTAGCTGATTCAACATCGCGCTGGGCCCAGGCAATGCGCGAGATGTCAGGTCGTTTGGAAGAGATCCCGGGCGAGGAGGCTTTTCCGGCATACCTTGAGACCCGGATCGCTTCTTTTTATGAGCGGGCAGGGCTTGTAAGGCTCCGCGATGAAAGCACTGCCTCAGTAACGATCGGCGGCACAGTCAGTCCTGCAGGTGGAAACTTTGAAGAGCCGGTTACGCAGGCAACGCTTAAAGTCGTGGGGGCGTTCCATGGGCTTTCACGAGACCGCTCAAACGCGAGAAAATACCCGGCCATAGACCCGCTCGATAGCTGGAGCAAATACAAGAGCTTCATCGACGAGAATGAGATAAAAAAGGCGCATGATATATTAAGAAAAGGCCACGAGGTCGAACAGATGATGAAGGTCGTGGGCGAGGAAGGCACTTCTCTCGAAGATTTTATTATATATTTAAAAGCTGAATTCGTGGACGCTGTATACCTGCAGCAGAACGCGTTTGATGAAGTGGATGCGGCTACTATAGGGGAAAGACAGAAATATATGTTTAACGTGATTTATAAGATCCTTGATAGAGGATTCAGTTTTGATTCTAAAGACACAGCCAGAAGATTCTTCCAGGACCTCAGGCAAAAATTTATCGAGTGGAATTCTATTGAATGGAAGACCGACGCCTTTACCCGGAAAGAAAAAGATATAGAGACAGCTGTTTCTGAAAGGATAGACCGTGCAAAAGATATATAACCGTATAATTCAGATAGCCGGAAATGTCGTTACAGTCGAGGCAAAGGACATTGGTTACAGAGACCTTGCCGAGATCTCGTTAAAGACAGGTAAATCTCTTGCCCAGGTCATCCGGATAGACGGCGAGCGCATATACCTGCAGGTCTTTGCGGGAAGCCAGGGTGTTTCAACAGGCGACAAGGTGAGATTTTTAGGTCATGCCATGAGGGTATCTTTTAGCGATAATCTTTTGGGACGTATATTTAATGGCGCAGGGCTACCCAGGGACAATGGCCCGAGACTTGAAGAGAATATGATAGAGATCGGCGGGCCTCCTGTAAATCCTGCCAAAAGGATCATACCCAATAAAATGGTGCGGACAGGTATTCCCATGATAGATGTGTTTAATTCCCTTGTAGAATCTCAGAAACTGCCTATCTTTTCAGTGCCTGGCGAACCGTATAACGAGGTGCTTGCCCGTATCGCAATGCAGGCAGAGGTGGATTTAATAATCCTCGGCGGAATGGGCCTTAAATATGATGATTATCTTTTCTTCAGGGACACGCTGGATAAGCACGGCTCGCTTTCCCGCTCAATATTTTTCGTGCACACTGCGTCTGACCCGACCGTCGAATGTCTTTTAGTGCCTGACATAAGTCTGGCTGTTGCAGAGGAGTTTGCGCTTAAGGGAAAAAGAGTCCTGGTGCTTTTAACAGATATGACGAATTTTTGCGACGCGCTAAAAGAGATCTCCATAACAATGGAGCAGATACCGTCGAACAGGGGTTACCCAGGGGATTTATACAGTCAATTAGCTGCGCGGTATGAAAAGGCAGTGGATTTTGACACAGCTGGTTCGATCACAACTCTTGCTGTGACTACAATGCCTGGGGATGATGTCACGCATCCAGTGCCTGACAACACCGGGTACATAACAGAAGGTCAGTTCTATTTAAGGAATAAATCCATTGAGCCGTTTGGTTCACTCAGCCGTCTCAAGCAGCAGGTAAACGGAAAGACTCGGAAAGACCACAGGACTATAATGGACAGGATGATCCAGTTATTCGCGGATTATCGCTCGACGCTTGAAAAACAGGCAATGGGTTTTCATATGAGCGAGTGGGATGAAAAGCTTTTGCAGTACGGAAAGGACTTTGAAGACAAGATGATGAATTTGTCCGTGAATATCCCTCTTGAGAAGGCCCTGGATCTGGGCTGGCAGATCATGGCGGATAATTTCGAGCCGGTTGAGACAGGCATAAAGACGGATCTTATAAAAGAATTTTGGCCAAAGCAATAATATGTCAAAAGTCAGATTCACAAAAGGCGAACTTAAAAGGCAACGCGATGCATTGGGGCGATTCGAGCATTTTTTGCCTTTCCTGCTGTTAAAAAAGCAGCAGCTCCAGCTTGAGATAGGGCGTGTGCATAGAGAGATCGATCTAAAGCTTCAGGAAATAGATAGCCTGGAAGGCGAGATCAATGAATGGGCAGGTCTTTTAAAGGAAGATACAAAGGATGTCGCGAGATGGGTGAGAGAAGGTAACGCAGTGATATCCACTACGAATATTGCAGGCGTGAATATTCCTGTTTTTGAAAGGATTGATTTTGAAGAACCGGAATATGATTTATTTTCAACACCCTTATGGGTCGATATCGCCATTACAGAGATACGGGAGCTGGTTGTATTTTTAGAACAGGAAAAAATAATGAAGGAGCAATTAAAGATCCTGAAGCATGAGTTAAGGATAACCACGCAGCGCGTGAATCTATTTGAAAAGATAAAGATACCGGAATCAAGGGAAAATATCAGGCTTATAAGGATCTATTTAGGCGACCAGCAGGCTAATGCAGTGGGCCGTTCAAAGATAGCCAAGAGTAAGATCGGGGCAATGGTCCTGGAAGGCGTGACATGATAGTACAGATGAAAAAGATAACTGTTATCGTGCAGTCAAAAGATATGGACGCTACGCTTAAGACCCTGGCAGGCGCAGGTGTCCTGCACGTAGAACACCAGAAACCTCCTGCGAGTGAAAATATAGAGATCCTCAACGAGAAATACCGTTCTCTATCCAGGGCTATAGAGGTATTGCCTGATTTGGATAAGGCGAAAGAGCCGCACGAGAAACCTGAAAAACTAGCGCGCGAGATCTTGGGTCTGGCAGATAAAAAAGAGATGCTTACGGAAGGCATAAAGAATATAAAAAAGAATATAGGGCTCTGGAAGGACTGGGGGGATTTTGATCCTGAGGTGATTTATGAGCTGGAAGAAAAGAATGTATGGGTGAGATTATGTAAGCTTACCAAAAAAGATCTAAAAATTGTGCCGGATGGCGTAATAGTAGAGGAGTTTTTTAAAAAAGGAAATATTTTTTATTGCGCGCTTGTTTCAAAAAAGGAGATCGCCCTGCCTTTTGATGTGATCAGGCTCCCTGAGCAGGGCCTGGGGGATATGAAGGCGAGCCTGGCAAGGGAGACAAAAAGGCTGGAAGAGATAAATGATGCCTTAACCGATCTTTCAAAATATAGAGATGCGCTTTTTTCATACAGGAAAACACTCAGTTCAATAATAGAATTTAATAAAGTAGCTGAAGGCCGCGGGGATTTTGAGAAACTTTCGTATTTAAGGGGTTATTGTCCTTTTGATAAGGTAAAAAAATTAGAGAAGGCGGCAGAGAGCGAGAGGTGGGGGCTTATTGTCGAAGATCCGTCAGAGAAAGACAATGTGCCGACCCTGATAAAAAATCCCCGCTGGATAGAGATAATAAAGCCTGTTTTTCAGATGATAAATACGGTCCCTGGATACAGAGAAGTGGATATAAGCATGTGGTTTTTATTGTTCTTTTCAGTATTTTTTGGCATGCTGGTAGGGGATGCGGGTTACGGGCTGGTATTTTTTATTGGCAATCTATTCTGTCATATAAAGTTTGGTAAAAAAATCAAAAATCATTCCATATTTTTTCTGACATACGTATTGAGCGTTTGCGCAGTTGTGTGGGGCGTTCTGACAGGCACTTTTTTTGGACAGGCTTATCTTCCGACAATGGTACAGCCGGTCCTTCCTCTATTGAGACACAATGCGAATGTCCAGTCGCTTTGCTTTTTTATAGGAGCCGTTCATTTAAGCATCGCGCATCTGTGGAAGTTTATAAGAAAGGCGCCGTCACTAAAGGCATTTTCCGAGATTGGCTGGATATCTATGTTGTGGCTCGCGTATTTTATAGCAAAGACATTGATACTGGGAGAGGTATTCCCTGAGGCCGCAAAATCGCTTTTAATAATAGGCCCGGCATTGGTTATTTTATGCACGAATCCCAGCAGGAATTTATTTAAGACAGTTTCATCGGGCATAGGCGGGTTTCTTCTTAATGTGGTGAACAGTTTTACAGATGTCGTCTCGTACATAAGGCTGTTTGCAGTGGGCGCTGCGACTGTTGCAGTGGCAGACGCGTTTAACCAGCTGGCATCCGGTATAGGAGACGGCGTGCTGGCCGCATTTTTAACGGCATTTGTGCTTTTATTCGGGCATACATTGAATATTTTACTGGGCGCAATTGCGATTTTAGTGCATGGTGTGAGACTCAATGTATTGGAATTTTCAAGCCACTTAAACATGGAGTGGTCAGGAACAGAATATAAACCGTTTAAGAGTGGGTATGTTCAAGGCTAAGCCTTGAACGACAAAAGGAGTATCGAATGGATACTAATTTACTGTTACAATTCAAGGACCTGGGTATATCGGCTTCACTTGCATTTGCGGCAATCGGCTCTGCATTGGGAGCAGGCGCAGCAGGCATGGCAGCTGTTGGCTCGTGGAAAAAGTGCTTTGCGCAGAATAAGAACGCGCCTTTTATGCTCACTGTATTCGTTGGCGCGCCGCTTTCGCAGACCATATACGGCATGATAGTGATGAACGCTCTTTTAGAGCTGGCGAAAAAGGGTCAGTTCATGTGGTCAGCAGGCGTATTATGTGGTATTGCAATGGGGATCTCAGCCTGGATGCAGGGCAAGGCAGGCGCAGCAGCATCAGATGCAATGGCAGAGACAGGCAAGGGCTTTGGCAACTACCTGATGGTTCTTGGTATAATCGAGACCGTCGCGCTTTTCGTCATGGTTTTTATTCTCATGGCCGTAGGTAAATTGTAATAGATTGAAGCAAAAGTTGATTGGCAAATAAAAAAAGCGACATATATCTGTCGCTTTTTTTATTTTTATGGCGGGGACGACGGGGTTCGAACCCGCGATCTTCAGATCGACAATCTGACGCGTTAAACCAGCTACGCTACGTCCCCAAATTTTGAAAGCTCTAATGGTGGGCGGTACAGGGCTCGAACCTGTGAAACCTCTTCGGTGTAAACGAAGCGCTCTACCAACTGAGCTAACCGCCCTCTTGAGCGCTTTACTAATATACAACACGAATCAATGTTTTTCAAGCACTAATTTAGTCTGTGAAAAAATCTTTATTTTATTTCTTAAAGTGGTATGATACATTAACATGAAAGTCAAACTAATCAAATTAGAATCTACTGAAAGATATCAGAGATTGTTCGGCAAGGATTCAGGGACTTCCGGCATGAAGGCGGGTCATGTGATACTAAAGCCAGGGGAAGATATCGGCGAGCACAGTACCGGCGGGCGCGAAGAGGCGATTATTATTTTAAAAGGAAAAGGCGAAGCGATTGTAGGCAGGAAAGAATCTTTATATATAGAGAAGGATATGGCTCTGTATATCCCGCCCGAGACAGCCCATAATATAAAAAATACAGGTCCTGGGATTTTCGAGTACATATTCATAACCTCGCCTATCTGATGAATCGTACATATCGCGTTTGTCAAATAAGCGATTTTGATTGAAAAAAATATTTTTTGTGCTATAATTTTTCTAGGTTTATAAAATAAAAAAGGAGGAGAGGCTATGAGAAGAACTGATAAATTTTTTATTTTATTCTTATTGGTAGTATTTTTAGCGATACCTGTGTTTGCGCAGGAAGGCGCAGAGGAGAATTTAGTATCAGAAGAAGAGGTTCTTTTTTCAGATGAGGGTGTGATTACAGGAGAAGTTGTTTCTCTTGACACGACAGCAGGCGCTATTACTGTTGATGCAGATGGAGAGAGTAGAACGTTTTCTGTAGTAGATGGAGAGACTATCCTCTGGCGCGGCATAGAAGATATCGAACTGGCTGACATAAAGACAGGCGAAGAGGTAGAAGTCGGATATTATACTGATGAAAACGGAGATTTTATAGCTAGCTGGGTAGATGTTTTGGTCAAGGAGGATGTCGTAACTCTGGAAGTAGGAGAAGAAGATGCCGCGGAAGAATAAGATATGAATAATAATCAGACCACAGTACAACAACCGGCACATGTAGAGCAACCGCAGGCAATCACTCCTGTAAAGTTGGTAGCTACGAAACTCTTTTTTACAAAAGGTGTCGGCACTCATAGAGAAGAACTTCGTTCGTATGAGCTGGCATTAAGGGATGCTGGCATTGAAAAATGCAACATCGTGCAGGTCTCGAGTATTTTTCCACCAGGGTGTAAGATCATTTCGCGAAATGAAGGTATAAAGGAACTCGTGCCTGGCATGATAACGTATTGCGTGCTGGCTCGTTGCAGTTCTAGCGAGCCGAGACGCTTAATAGCAGCTTCTGTTGGCAGCGCGATCCCGGCAGGGAATGCTGCGTATGGCTATTTGAGCGAGCATCATGCTTATGGCCAGACAGATGAGACTGCCGGCGCTTACGCAGAAGAACTTGCAGCAAGGATGCTTGCTTCCACGCTCGGCTTATCAGACTTTGATGATTCCAAAAACTGGGATGAGATGAAAAAAGAGTGCAGGATGAGCGACAAGATAGTCAAGACAGGTAATACAACCCAATCAACAATAGTAGACCCTACTGGCAATTGGTCCACAGTAGTGGCTGCTGCTGTATTTTTATTTTAAAGTCAATGTTCTTATATTTACCCGCGTTCTTTCGTCGTATAAAGGATGCGGGATTTTTATTTTTGGCTTTGGCGTATCTGTCAGGATGCGGTGAGGCAGTTTTGTTTAAAGAAACCAGGGTCCTAATGGATACATTTGTAGAGATTTCATGCTATTCGTCTGATAAAGAGAAGGCACTGGGCGCTATAAAGGATTCATTCAGGGAAATAGAACGCATAGAAAGGCTTTTGAGTAGATTCGATGAGGGCAGTGAAGTTTCAAGGATAAATAGACTTGCAGGACAGGAAGAAGTAGTGGTGAGCGAGGAGGTATTTGGTCTTATAGAGCGTTCGATTTATTACAGCGATATCTCAGGCGGGAGTTTTGATATAACAGCAGAGCCGCAAAAAAGAAGCAGGCATAGAGATATAAGATTGGATAGAGACAGATTATCCGTACGTTTTGCGGATAGCGATATAAAGATAGACCTGGGCGGGATAGCAAAGGGCTATGCAGCTGATATGGCAAAGGAGGTCTTGCGCTCTTGTGGTATAGAGAATGCGCTGGTAAATATCGGGGGTAATATGTTTGCCCTGGGTAGTCCTCATGGAAAAGACAGCTGGCAAATAGGCATCCAGCATCCCAGGGATAAAAATGCCATTGTTCATAGATTAAGCCTGAAGGATAAAGCTATATCGACATCAGGCGATTACGAAAGGCCTTTACATATAATAGATCCTGCGACAGGGAACCCCAGCACAGATATTGCTGGCGTAACCATAGTAGCTTTATCAGCAGAACAGGCAGATGCGCTCTCGACAGCAGTATTTGTAATGGGCGCAGAAGATGGCTATGAGCTGGTAAGATCTATAGAGGGCGCAGAAGTCTATATCTTTGACAAATCCGCTTATTTGGTCCCATACCACTCACTTCGTTCGGGTACGAGGCAGGCAAAATGAGTGTGTCAAGATTGTCAAATAAGGATTTGTGTTGACATGGTTAGGACGTTTGATAAAATGGTTAAAAGTTTAAAAACCGCCGAGGTAGCTCAGCAGGTAGAGCGACGGACTGAAAATCCGTGCGTCCCCAGTTCGATTCTGGGCCTCGGCACCACTAAAAGGGGGTAGGTATGAAGAGGCTTCGTTTGGTAATGCTTGTCGTAGTTGGAATTATATGTTTTTCTAGCCTCGTATACGCAGCTGTGCCGCAGGTAATAAATTACCAGGGTAGGTTCACAGATAAGGACAATAATCCTCTATCAGGCAATTACCTGGTCACGTTCAGGTTTTATGATGTGGCTTCAGGAGGCGCGCCACTCTGGGAAGAGGGACATATACTTGTGATGGAAAACGGCGTATTTAATGCGTCCCTTGGTTCAATAAAACCGCTTGATATAGATTTTGACAAAGACCTGTGGATGGGGATAGAGGTTGCAAGCGACGGAGAGATGACGCCCCGCGTAAAACTCACGAGCTCTGCCTATGCGTTCAATGCCCAGGCCATTGACATGCTAAGTTCTACCCAGCTTATGCGAAATGACATAGATAGTGTCATGTCAGGCTCTCTGACGCTAAAGAAGGATCTGATCCTGACTGATGCCAGAGGCAATGAATATCACATGTGGGTAGATGATAGTGGAAAAGTGCGCGTGAAACAGGGCATGCCTGCTTCTGATAAAGACGGGGCTATGCTCCTGACGGAAACGGCCGGCAAGGTATCCGGCGGATTTATGCAGAGCGCTACATTCATCCTTCTAGCGGTCGCTGTTTTAGTATTGGCGCTGGTGCTGTATTCGTTAAAAAAGAAAAAATAAGATAGAAAAATGAAATTTGACATAGATCTCGAGAGGTCAAAGGAATATATACTTCCTTACATCGAAGAGCTCAAGGATTTCGAGTTTTCCTACCGCAATCCATTATTCTGGCTTGGCCTATTCGCAGCATTCTTTATATTGTCAAGATTTTGGGGCGAGAGAAAAAAGCCATTTTCTTTCACTGTAATATCAGGCCTGATCTTACTGGGCATGACTAAAACAGAAGTCTATTTCTCAACTCTAGTTAGCGATCCCCTTGTTCCTTTTTTAGTCAGGATGGTCTCGCTTTTCATCATCGCGATCGTATTTATATACTACGCTTTCGTAAAATAAATCCTTATCTTTAAATTTTTAATTTCCCCAATTCCCGCCTTCGTGATATAATTATCTCAAAACAATACGCCGATGTAGCTCAGCTGGCAGAGCAGGGCTTTCGTAAAGCTCAGG
>CAZBAQ010000005.1:0-621 GCA_964489855.1 uncultured Planctomycetia bacterium
TCCCGAACAAACTCAAGACAGCTTCCCGAACACATTGGAAAGCGTCTCTATTGTATTCTTTACTTCTTTACTTAAACCTTCTCCCAGCTTATTTGACTTTGGTTTTATACCGAGGATGTGGATAGATGCGTTTGTGGAGGATTTGAGAAAGTCTACGAGGAGTTTTGGGGATACGTCGTGGGTTGAGATCTTGCCTGTGCGCAGGTCGTCTCCTGAAAAAATCTTTGCCTCGCCTGGCGCGCCTTCAAACTGGACTGTGTCTACTATAATAATAGTATCCGGCTTTAGTCTCGTTATAACACCTGTGTAATTTTCAGGCGTGACTCCAGCGTCTATAGTCTCATGCGGAGTTTTTTCTTTTATCTCATCATAAAGATATGGTCCGACCCCATCGTCTCCCCTATCTCTATTGCCAACGCAGACAATAACAACCTTACTTTTGAGGATAGATCTTAGATTTAACATTTTAAAGTTTAAATTTATGTCTCGAGCGTGATTTCTCTTCTGCACTTCGGACACAAGGTCTTTATACGATCATGGCGCGTGAGTTCATCGGATTTTTCAACCTTAAGGTATACCAATTTCAGATCTTTTAGCGCAGCTAGGTACGAGGTAGGGCTT
>CAZBAQ010000005.1:631-16216 GCA_964489855.1 uncultured Planctomycetia bacterium
GGACCAAGTTTCTTCGCAACCCACACCAGATGGTCTTTTGCCCCAACCAGACAACCGCACCCCTCGCATAACACAAGCTCTTTCTCAACAGAATTAACTGCCTCTTTTCTGTCAAATACAGACAGATCATCAAGTTTATTGGTCTGCTTTATGCCTTTTTTTGTAATGCACGCTGCCTGGCACTGGCCACAGAATATGCAGCTTTCATAACGTACAGTAAGTCTTCTCTTGGGAGGGTTAGAAGCTACGTCATCTTCCATCTTTATACAGCCCGTTGTGCAGACCTCGCTGCACGCGCCGCAGCCCACACACTCATCATCATTGTATACTGGCTGCCCTCTGTATCGCTCTGGAGGCACATGCGGCTTGAAGGGAAACTTCGACGTATAAGGTCCCTGTATTGATGCCTTTATTGCCTCTATCAATTCTCGTATCTTCGGATATCTCATGGTTTTTAGTTGCCGTCCTCGGCATATTTGTCGACGACGCTTTTTTCCCAGAGCTTCACGCCTGATTTATGGGCCGCGCGAGCGAGCGCATGCGCGGAAACAGGCGACGTCAATATCAAAAACATCATGCACAAAAGCGCTTTTATACCAGCTGCCGTCAGGCCATGGATCACAAATGCGCCCAGTAATATACTGCAGGTACCTAAAGTAATGCACTTGGTAGACGCCTGAAGACGATTATACACGTCCGGGAGCCTCACAAGCCCCAGACATCCTACAAAATCAAAGAAAAGTCCTATCGATATTAAAATCAATCCAAGCGTATTAATCATCCAATGACTTTCCTTCCAAAAATTTAGCGAGCGCGAGTGTTGCTATAAAACTCTGCAGGGCCCACGCAATCGCGATATCTATATACCAGCTCCTGCCGGTGGAAATACCTGTAATAACACAGAAACCCACTATTAAAACACCGAGCATATCCAGCGTCACTGCCCTGTCAGCAGCAGTAGGCCCGCGCATTATGCGATACAAACACAAAACACAGGAAAAAAGCAAAATATAAAACGCCCTGCTCAAAAATCCCATAAAAGGCAGACCCTGGTAGAAAAGAAACGACGACGGCCTGGATATTATGACTGTCATCACGACCAATATTAATATAGCGCCTAAAATATAACTAATGCCTATCTTTTTCATTATTCAAATATCCTCTTCAGTATACTCTCGAACCTCTCGACTATAAGCTTTGTGGCTTTTTCAACACTCTTTTCTCTTACTTCTATCCAATGCACATATAGCACTCCGTTTTCCTTATCCACGTCAACACTCAGCGTCCCTGGGGTAAGCGTTATTGAATTTGCCAGAAAGGTAAGCGCTGTGTCAGATTTTAGCGAGGTCTTGACCTTTACTATCCCGGGATGTATCGGAAGTCCCGGGTGAAGCACCCTGTACGCCACGTCAATATTGGCCTTAAGGCACTCCCAGAGAAAAATAGGCACATAGTACAAAAACCACATATATCGTCCGGCATGCGCCAATAGATGAGGCCTTTTTATAAATAAATCGCCTGTCATAAATGCCACGAACGCTGAAACAAAGACACCTGCGATCACATGTTGCCAGTCAGGTACCCAGTTGAGCAAAAGCCACACTATAAATCCTAATATAAATAAAATTATCCTGCTTCGCATTATTTTATAGCTCCGAATACCGCTGTAATATATCCCTTGCCCGAAAGTACCGCATCCTGCGCGCCTTTAAGAAATTCACTGTAAATCGCGGGAATCAAAAGAAGGCCTGCCATCAGGCAGATAACTGCCAGCGTGATCATAGAGGCCTTCATGAAAAACGGCACTTCCCTAACACTCTTCAATTTCTCTTTTAATTCTCCGAAAAAGCCGTATCTCTGCACTTTCATAAATGAGGATAAGGTTAATATGCTCGCCAACACCGCCCAGAACGCGTATGTAAAATGCTCCGCCTGTATGCACGCGACTATAATAATGAGCTTGCTCCAGAACCCATTAAAAGGCGGGACTCCTGATATAGACATGGACGCGATAAGCGATGTATTGGCTGTCACTGGCATCCTTTCCCTTAAACCGCCCATCTTCTCGAGGTTCCTTGTGCCCGTAGCATACTCCACAGCGCCTGAATTTAAAAACAAAAGTGATTTAAACACAGAGTGATTGAATAAATGAAAAAGTCCGCCTAATATCCCGAGAGGAGTTCCTAATCCGATCCCGAGTATCACATAACCTATCTGACTTATTGAGTGATACGCTAAAAGTCTCTTAAAATCCCACTGACCCAATGCCAGGCATACGCCTACAACCATTGACAGAGCGCCTAACACCATCAAGCCATTTAAGATCTCAGGCGTCACACCAATAACGCTGAAGAATATCCTGACCAGCGCGTATACGCCGAGCGATTTTATAAGTATACCCGAAAGTACCGCTGAAATAGGCGCAGGCGCTGACGGATGCGCGTCAGGAAGCCACGCGTGAAACGGGACAAGGGCTGATTTTAACCCAAAGCCCATTATAAACAAAACGCTTGTCAATAATACTATGTGAGAAGTGCCATTTTTCGTGAGCTCCATTGACATATCCGCCATATTCAATGTAGAGGTAAAGCTGTACAAAAACACAATACCTAATAATATAAAGGAAGACGCAACCGTACCCATGACCGCGTATTTAAACGAGGCCTCGAGCTCCTCCTGCTCTGTGCCAAACGCCACCAGCGCATAGCTCGCGATAGCCGCGATCTCTAGAAAAACATACAGATTAAACATGTCACCACTTATCACCACGCCGTTCATACCCGCTATGACCAATAAGAACAGGCAGTAAAAAATCCATTTGTCCTTGTATTTCTCCATGTAATTTACAGAGTAAACACTGATCAGAAACGCTATAAGATTAACTATTACCAGCATGAACACGGTGAGGCCATCCATTACCATTGTTATGCCTATTGGTGGCGCCCATCCTCCGACCTTATAAACCACCACCCCGGAGTCTTTAAATAAAAACACGGCGTAGATAGAGATGGATGCGAGGGCAAACGTGGCTAACCCGGATAAGATATCCGAGAATCCTTTTACCCGCTTGCCTGCCAGCGAATTTAAAAACGCGCTCGCCAGTGGAATTACAACAAATAATGGCAATAAATTACGTATCATAAATTAACCTTTTAATCTACGGATCTTTGTAATATCGAATGTCCTGTATTTTTCGTACACCCTGATCGCAATAGACGCTATCAAGGCAGTAACCGCCAGGCCAATGACTATAGATGTTAAAACAAGGGCCTGCGGTAAAGGATCGACCATATTAAGTATGGCCTGGTCCTCGGCATGTATTGGCGCGCGGCCATGCATCTTATATCCGACCAGTATGAAAAAAAGATTCACCGCATATTCTACTATGACAATACCTATGATGATCTTTACAAGATTACGCTTTCTAAGTATACAATAAAGTCCTATAGAAAAAAGTACGAGGCATAAAAAGTAAAGGCTCATTCTTCGCCATCCTTTTTAGTTAATTTAAACATTGCAAGAATAATAAAAACAATAAAAAGACCCGCGCCTACCTTAAGGCTTATAGCCACATTATACAAAGGTATGAGACCTGATGAAAATAACTTGAACGACTCTCCTTTTGAGAGAAAATTAAAAAAGAAATATCCGCTTCCAATACCAAGTAGCGCCAGGGTCACAAAGATTATTGCGCCCATGCTCTCAAAGAAAGACGCAATGTTATAGTTTATTTTTTTAAAGGCGGCGTCTTTTCCAAACGCGAGCATTATATGGATAAATGACAGCGCTATAATGACACCGCCCGCGAAACCTCCGCCAGGTGAGACGTGGCCGTGCGCCACAATATAGATACCGAACAAGAGTATCAGGCCCACCGTCAGTCGTGTGATCGTCTTTACTATCAATGTCATGCCGTGTTCCGGATTATCCACTACTTTTTCCTCCCGACTTTCCGCATCACTGCGAGGACACCGATCACAGCTGTAAAAAGAATGGTTGCCTCACCTAATGTATCATAAGCCCTGTAATCCAGCACCACGGATGAGACAAGATTTGTCGCTCCTGTCTCTCTCAAACCCTCGCTCAGAAATCTCTGGGCGACTTTCATTATCGGACTGCCGAACGCGGGTAGATCCCTCATGCAATAATATCCAAATGCCAGAAATACTATAATAAACGTAAACACTATAAAGGTATTAAAAAACCAGCGTCCGCTTGTTGAAAACGGGAGGTCCTTCCTGATAGTCGCCCTTATCAGGATTATTACAACCAGGATCTCTACCACGAGCTGCGCTATCGCAAGGTCAGGCGCCTTCAGGATCAAGAACGCTAGCGAGAGACCCAGTCCCACAGTGCCTACCGCTATAACAGAAGACAGGAGGTCCTTTGCCTTAACAGCTATCAGTGCGCCTATGATCATGAACACTAAAATTATCTGCAACTCAAGCATTCTTCGCTACCTCACTATCGCAAATAAAAACACCATTATGCCCAGCAGACACCACACGAGATACGTGGGCAAAACACCATTATGAAGATATTTGAATATGCCTATAAAGAAAAATACAAGATCTTTACCTCTCTCGTAAATATCAAACGTCTTTTTCTCCGCCATTTTGTAGACCCTGTTTATAAACGGTAATTCCTTTATCGTGTTGTAAAAGTCTGTGCCGGAAAGTCTCATGTCCTGCTCAAACTCTTCCCCTCCTATATAAGCCTCTGTCTCTCTTACTCCTTTGAAGTTACCGGCAAGATACACCAGGACTCCAACGCCAAGCCCTATCAGCAAAAATAATGCGGCCTTCATGGACGGCCACGAGCCGATAAAATCAAGCTTATCTGAAAAAACCGGGTATATAAAATATTTCAAAGGCAGGATAAAAGCGAATATCCCGAATATGATACACAGCAACGCCAGGATCACTGGCGGAAGCCACATGGACGGGGAAACTTCCTGCCTAGAGCCTTGAGCCTTGAGCCTTGAGCCATCCTTGGCTTTACCCAGAAAGATCGCGTGGATAAGCTTTATAAACGAGGCGAGTGTCAGGCCGCTTCCGAACATCGCGGCCACTATACAGAATATCCATAGCGCGCCTCCTGATTTTCCTTTCTCTATCAAGCCCTGATACACCATCCACTTTGAGACAAATCCATTAAAAGGCGGAACGCCTGATATGGATAAAGTCGCTATTAATGCGCTAAAAAACGTTATTGGCATCAGTTTTGCCAAACCGCCTAATGAGTCCAAATCCGAAGTACCTGTCTTATGCTGGACATTTCCGCCTGTAAGAAACAAGCAGGATTTATACAATGTGTTATTCAGCATGTGAAATAATCCGCCTGCAATACCTATTGGATTTCCGGTCCCGAGACCCAGCACCATATATCCTACCTGGCTGACCGCGTGATAACCCAGGAGTTTCTTGAAATCGTGCTGCACAAGCGCCATCATTACAGCAGCTATAATAGTCACTGAGCCGACCACCATAAGCAGGGCGTATGAAAAACTGTTTAATATAAACACATCCAATACCAGCCTGGCCAGTAAATATATACCGAGAAGTTTATCAAGTGCAGCTGGTAAAAAAGCTGTCACTGGTATTGGAGCGTCCTTTGCTGCGTCAGGCACCCATGTATGAAAAGGCATTGCGCCTGACTTTGCAAAAGCGCCTATGGCTATCAATAAAAATGCCCAGAAAGAAAGGGGGTTATCTATTGCAATCTTTATGCTGCTTAGATTCATGTCCCCGCTTATTAGCCAGATCAAACCAAAACCCATAATCATAATTGAGTCTGTTCCACCTATTATAATAAAGGTCTTTTTGCCTGTCTGCGCGGCTTTCGGGCCAGCGACATTTATAAGCATGTAAAGCGTGAAACCCAAAAATCCCCACGCCACAAGCAAAAGCACGATATTGTTAGAAGCCAGCGCCAGGATAGAAAGCCCTATGGTCCATATCGTATTCGAATAATACGAGCGAAAATCCCTGTAGCCCGCCATAAAACGCAGCGAATACAAGGTTACAAGAGCGCCAAAAAATCCTACGCCAAGAATGATAAATCTGGAAAGCGCATCTACGTATAAAAAGCCCGCGTTGAGCGGAGATTTGACAAAAATCCTTACGCAGGCCAGGAATAGATATATAGAGGTAGCGAAGCTGAATCCCTCCACGATCTTCCTGAGTTTCTTAGGAACAACCAGTATAAACGCGCCTGCTAATATCGAAATCAGTATTGGCTGCAGTAATATGTTCATATACTCTTTTTTATCCGCTCTGTTTTTTCCTGGGATAGCCGGATAAGGTCATGACCATCCATTACCTTCTTCCCGGTCTTGTAATCCACGACTGCCATTCGCTCTGTGCAGCAGTAACAAGGATCTACTGCGGCAAGGATTATAGTAGCGTCTGAAATAGTATGACCTATCACTGCTTTTTTATTCGAATAGATATTCATGTAGCTCGGCGCCCTTACCTTATGCCTGGCAGGCGAGGTACCCCCGTCAGACATTATATAATGTATTACTTCGCCGCGCGGAGCCTCATATCTCCCGATACCCTCACCAACAGGCATATCCTTTATATTAAGGTCTATCGGGCCTTTTGGCATCTTATCAAGACACTGTATTATGATATTTGCAGATTCATAAAGCTCTAATATCCTGACCACTAGCTTTGCAAATACATCGCCGCCTTCCTGAGTAATGACCTTCCATTCGACCTTATCATATGCACCGCTTGGATCATCTCTTCTCACATCAATTGGTATACCCGAGGCCCTTGCTGTCGGTCCAACAATAGCATAATCATGCGCATCTTGCTTTGTCAATACGCCAACACCCTTTGTCCTTGCGTGTATAACAGGGTCATCCATTACAACACCTTTAAACATGTCAAACTTTGGTATCAAATCTTTCAGGGTCTTTTTTATCCATGGAAAATCTGCCTCATCCATATCCCTTCTAATCCCGCCCGGCTTAAACATAGCATAGTGATTTCTGTTACCGGAGATCTTCTCACAAATATCCAGAATCGACTCTCTGTATTTCCATGCCCACATCCAGATGGTATTATATCCTAAAAAATGACCTGCCAGGCCCAGCCACAAAAGATGGCTGTGTATCCTTTCAAGCTCTCCTATTATGGTACGGATATAAAGTGCCCTCTCAGGAACAGTAACACCTAAT
This sequence comes from uncultured Planctomycetia bacterium, assembly GCA_964489855.1. GTDB lineage: Bacteria > Omnitrophota > Gorgyraeia > Gorgyraeales > Gorgyraeaceae > JAHIPS01. Next base: position 7,818 of record CAZBAQ010000005.1, read on the forward strand.
AGATCATCGATTGCATTCGTATATGCAAAAGGATGCGACGTCGAGCAGATCCCGCAGATCCTTTCAATCAAAAATGTCACCTGGTCATAACTTTTTGACTCGGAGATCTTTTCGATCAGCCGAAGATTATATCCGATCTCTATATCTATATCCACCACGGTCTCACCGTCAACATGCAGCTTAAAAAACTCCGGCTCTTCCTGTAGCGGGTGATATGGTCCTATTGGTATAATTTTACATGCCATAGCTACTGGTCTCTCCTTAGAGGATATTTTCCTTCTGGCCAATCGTCCCCCAAAAGTAAATGTTTCAAATTCGGATGTCCCTTAAAATTAATACCTAGATACTCATGGATCTCGCGCTCTATCCATTCCGCGCATTTCATCACAGGTGTTAAGGTATCTATCTCGAGGTTTGATTTTTCCAGGATAACGCGCAATGAGATAATAAGTCCGATAGCATCAAATGAAAAATGATAAAGTATTTCAACGGCCTTTCTTGTGTCCACGCCAGTTGCTATGATAAACCTTGCCCTTATATCATTAAATAAGTACTTTACTATTTTTTGCAAAATCTCCCGGTTTATAGTAAAATAGACACGCTTCTCGGATTTATCAAAAAAATCCAGCATATCCTTTCCAGCGCGCACCTTTATATTTTCTATAATATCTTCTTTTCTCATTTTTTACCCTGCAATTTTTTAATCAATTTCACAATGCCCAGTATCATTGCCTCTGGCTTTGGCGGGCAGCCGGGTATATAGATATCTATCGGCAAAATTGAATCCACCGGGTTTGGCGAATTAGGCCCGTTTGCGAAAATACCTTGACCACAGGCGCATGCGCCTATTGCTATTAATACACACGGTTTTGACGCCTGCTCGTAGATCTTTTTTACGAGCGGAAGCGCCTTTAGACTTAAAGCGCCTGAGATCAGAATAGCGTCTGCATGCCTTACGCTTCCCACCAGGGTTATACCAAACCTTTCCACGTCATAACGGGGCGTCAATAAGTCCAGTATCTCTATATCGCAGTTATTGCAGCTTGCGCCCACATTAAGGTGATACACCCATATAGATTTTGTCAATGCCTTTAACTTTAAACTCATATTACATCCCGAGGGTCGCTAAGAACGCGGCGATTATCGCGATCGCTGTCATCTTGCCCCAGAAAAACCTCACTGCCTGATCGATCCTAACCCGAGGATTCGTGTTGCGCATCAAAACTATTATGACCAAAAGCACTGCGTATTTCCAAATGCTAAATCCACCCCAGAATAAAGTGGACAAAAATACTGGAAGCGCGACCAGCATCATGGTCTTTGTAAGTTTGAATATACCTAAGAGCATGCCTGAATATTCTATAAGCACACCGCCCATTATCTCTGTCTCTGCCTCGCCCATGTCAAACGGCACTAGGCCCAGTTTTGCCTGCATGCAGAATATGGCGACCATTATCGCGAGGATCCCTGAGACACTCGAGACAAACGCGCCATTTATTGTCTGGTACGCGATCAGATCTGTCAGTCTTAAAAGCCCGTTACTTTTAATAACAGGTACTATAAAGGTTATAATAAAAGGCAGCTCATAGGCCAGAACCAGCTTTATCTCTCTTGAGAGCCCAACAGACGCAAGAGGATTCCCGCTTGATGAAGCGCCTAATATAAGAGCGATCGCCGGCAAAGTCAATAAATATATGACAACGATCAGGTCCCCTCTAAAACCAGTCGCGCCCAGATCTATATTCGGCAGCCATATAAAGGTCGACGCCAGTATAATACCGCTAAGTCCCACGAGTGGCGCAAGGAAAAACACCGGCTTTATGGCGCCCCTTGGAACTGTGATCTCTTTTATGCTCAACTTAACTAGGTCGATAAGCGGCTGGTACCATGGAGGCCCTACCCTCCACTGAATACGCGCAGTTACCTTGCGATCGATCCAGCTCGAGACCAGACCCACAGCTGCGGTAAACAAAAATCCGGGAAATACTATAAAAGTAAACAAAAGCTTCATCATGGGTGATATTTCTTCCACGGTTTTGCGTGCACCGCAATGTTCTTGCCTATTAAAAATATATCGTCTTTGTCTGATTCCTTTACCTCTATAAACTTTATCGCATCCTTAATAGAGCATGTCTTTGCGCAAATAGGCTCTCCTTTATCAAGCCTATCTATGCACTCGTCGCACTGCGCTGTTATATAAGGTACTGTCTCTAATGGAATGGTCCCGAAAGGGCACGCGTGAGAGCAGGACTTGCACGAGATACAACGCATTGTATAGCGCTTTATCGTAGAATCCTCTTTTTTCTCCAGCGCCTCTTTTGGACACGCCTTTACGCACGGCGCCTCTTCGCACTTGCGGCAGATATGCGTGAACTGGCCTATCTCGCGCAGCCGCGTCACGCCATCATTGCCAGGACGATAATAATAGCTGCATTCTGCTGTCGGCTTTTCGCAGCTATACAATTTTTCAAGGTCTATAAATAATCGCTTCATATCAGTCCCAGATCTCGTGGATATTTGAGATCTTATCGTACCTGAATACAGGGCCGTCTTTACACACGTAAAAGTTCCCGAGCCTGCAGTGACCGCACTTGCCAAAACCGCAGCTCATGTTTTTTTCCATCGACAGATATATCTGGTCTTCCCTGTACCCGGTCTCAATAAGCTTGAATGTAGTAAACTTCATCATAATAGGAGGTCCACACACGACAGCAACGCTGTTCTTTAGATCTATCTTTAAATTGTCCAGCGTAGTAGTAACCAGACCTACCTTGCCATTCCATTTTGAATCCCCTTTATCAACCGTGACCCTGAAATTGACACGCTTATCCAGCTTCTGCCATTCATCCAGCACGCTTTCCTTATATATAATGTCATCCGATGTCCGGGCACCGCAACAAAATGTCACACCTTTATATTTCTTAACGTCATGGACCAATGCCAGGAACAATGACCTCAAAGGCGCCAACCCCACTCCTCCACCAACCAGCAAAACGTCTTTCCCTTCGTAATCAGAAAGCGGGTATTCGTTTCCATAAGGCCCGCGTAGACCCACTTTATCGCCTTTTTTAAGCTCATGGATCCTGGAAGTAACCTTCCCTGCCTTCATGACACTGATCTCTAGCTTCTGCTTCTCCTGCGGGGAAGAAGAAGGTGTAAAAGGCGCCTCACCCAGTCCAGGCACTGTCATCTCCACAAACTGGCCTGCCTTAAAATGTAGCGGCTTCTCTGGTTTGAGAGTAACTGTTTTTATAGTCGGGCTCTCGTCGCAGATACCTAAGACCTCAGTTTTTATAGGCTCGTATGGATTTTCTGTCATAATTTACTCAATACTTCTTTTATATCGATCTTTCCAGGGCATGCCTCAGTGCATCTCCCGCAACCAGTGCAGCCAAACTTCCCGATTATATCAGGAAAAAAATTGAATTTCTTGTCAAAGCGGTTCCTCAGGCGCTGCGCCAGAAGTTTTCTTGGATTGGCGTTTCCCGCGACCCTTGCGAATGACATCAAAAGGCATGAATCCCACAGCCTGAGCCGCTCAAAGCCCTTATCAACCTTCTGGTCCTTTAATATAAAACAGTGGCACGCGGGACAGATCATGTTGCACGCCCCGCACTCAACACACGTCTTTACTGTCTCCTCCCATAATTCTGAATCAAATTTTTCCTTGAAACGCGCCTGTATGGAATCCTTTGAAGGTATATTGCTTTTTTTTACATGCTCCTCTAATTCCTTCTTCAACTTCTTCCTTGCCTCATCCTTTTTATCAGTATAAAGCTCGGCACTCTGGAACAGCTTGGAATAATCTCTTGTTATCTTCTCGCCTTTGTCAGAACCTATCTCCACCACGTAACCTGTGCCCACCTCTGAGAGATTTATATCAAAATCCTCTATTGGATACGGCATTATACCAAGGGCTACGCAAAAACAGCTCTCGCCATACGTTGTGCAATCGCTGGAGATTATAAGGCCTTCCTTTCTCCTTGCGATATAAAACGGGTCCTTGAAGGAATCCTGCATATACACGTAGTCCATCACCTTTAAAGAGGCCAGGTCGCATGCCTTGGCGCCTATGATAGCTACTGGTCTTGATTTTTTCTCAGGGGTTTTTTCAGAAAAGTAATCTGACACCTTTGTTCTGGCAGGAAAAAAGAAACTCTTTATGCTCTGGACAGGCCTTATCTCGCCTATAACAGCGTCATCCAGCCCTTCATCCCCGATCTTTTTATAGTACCTGTCATTTTCGGATTTCACAGGCACATAAACCTTGTAAGTCTTGGAAAGGGATCTGGCGAGTCTATCGAGATTAGGTCGGTTGATAAAATACGCGTTCAAGAAAAACTACCTTTCAGCTTTATGAGATTGTGAAAAAAATCACAAATTTGGGAAAAATAAAAAAGGAAAACTTAGTGTTTAATTATAATATGACCTTGATTTATGTCAAGGGGTTTTTCAACTTATCAGAAATGCAGTTCCATTGCCCTCGGAGGACAGGCGTTTATGCAAAGCTCGCACGCTATGCATTTCTCGCTATAAAACTCTACCTTGCGCGTTTTTGGATCCACTACAAGCGCCTCTGTCGGACATATTGGAACGCACGCCCCGCAGTGCGTACACTTTTTCTCGTTTCGCTTTATGTCCTTTGAAAGCGGCTGAACGCTCACGCCAAGCTTTTTCGCATACGCTATTGCCTTGTCAAAATTCTTATCCTCGCCGTTGAGCTCGAGCACAAGAAGCCCCTCTTCCCTTGGCGTAACATATGCCTTTAATATATTAAACTCGAGATCATAGTCCTTCACCATCCTGTAAATAACAGGCTGATCCACTAACCTATGCGGAAACTTCAACACTACCTTCTTCGAAACCATCATCCCTTCCCATCTTAAGTTGATAATTCCGACACGTTCATTTTGTCAACTTAAGCCAGTTCTATGTTACCTGAGGCACCAAAATCCTTGCCTACAACTATCAATGCGCCCTGTATACCTTTAATAGAAACAGCAAATTCAAGAGCTGGCTCTATATCTTCCCTTGTGTTTACCTTATTACACGCGGCTGTGGCTACTGCGTCTGCCAGCGATGTAGACTTAGATATTATAACACACGCATCTGCTTTTCCAAAGCTTAAAGAATGACCGATCGTGCCAGAAGATGTGCAGATCCCCAGCGGCATATCCCCTGGTCTTACCTTTATAGAAAGCTTTTGACTCAATGGTGAATCACCCGCAAATATTGCGACAGTTCGCTCTATGCCTGAAGCCAAAAATATATCCCCGCCATTTTCGACTATAACCTGTTCCGAATACGGTAAAAGTCCTTTTCCTATAAATTCTGCCATTGCGCCTGCCACGCTCGCCATTGGCCCAACACCCGCTGCTTTTGAAGCGCGAATCATGTCTTTCACGATATCAGGCGCGTTAGAATCCGGACCCAATGGTTGGAGACGGGTCCTGAATTCAGGCCGCTTTTTTATATAACCCCCTATTTCGTTTCTGTATCTTTTTACAATTCTTTCCGCGATCTCTTTTATATCATTTTCAGCGGAAATATAAAGATCGGTCTCTTCAACAACAACCTCCTGTGTGAGGAGATCCTTGCCTTTGACCCAGCCCCTGTAAAATCTTTCCCTGTAATCTTTTTTAGTCATATACATCTTAGGTGGTCGAGGCGAAACCTCGACCAGTTATGGTCGAGGTTTCGCCTCGACCACCTCTACTGACTCAACATTAATCCCTGAACCAACTATAATATCATTTATCTTGCTTCCGCACCCAGGGCATCCGTTTAATCCTTCCTGTCCTGAAAACTCTTTTTTACAGCCCTTGCATTTAAACCTTGCGACGACTTTTTTGAAACTCAACTTTGCATTTTCAAGACTCGTACCCTTTGTCCTCTCCCTGAAATGAAACTCAAAATGATCTGACGTAACATGTTCTAATTCACCTATAAGGATATTGACTTTTCTGACCTTTGAATCCTCGCCTAAGGCCTTCAGCTTGGCCATTATCACGCTGATTATATCATCTACCAGTCCGATCTCATGCATAAATCACCTTTAGCAGATCCTGGGCAACTGCTCGCCTCTTAGCATATCCAAGATACGCATACCGCCTATTTTTGTCTTTAAGTAAACTCTTTTATCCCTGCTTTTTTCAACCTCTCCGATGTCCCTGCTGTTTTTTCCGAATGGATGCCTTTTCATACGCGACAAGATCCTTGACGCGGATTTCGAAGAGACTATCAAGAGTACCTTGCCCTCGTTCGCCATATATAAAGGGTCCATGCCCAGAATCTCGCATAATGCCCTTACCTTTTCCTTTACAGGAATGCTTGTTTCGTCAATGGTCAGGTCACAACCGCACTGCGCACTGATCTCATTTAAAGTAGTCGCTAGCCCGCCTCTCGTAGGGTCTCTCATAAACCTTACATCCCTGCATATTACCGACGATATCAAGCCATTAAGACACGCGCAGTCGCTAAAAATCCTTGATTTAAATTTCAGCTCCTCCCTTGCCAAAAGTACTGACGCGCCATGGTCGCCTATTGTGCCGTTTATGATGATCCTGTCGCCTGGCCTTATGTGGCTGGCCGAAAGCCTGGTATCCTTATGCATTTCTCCGACACCTGATGTATTTATAAAGATCTTGTCCGCCGCGCCTTTTTCGACGACCTTGAAATCCCCCGCGACTATATATACGCCTGCCTTTTTACAGGTTTTCTTTATTGACAATGTTATTTTCTCTAGATCTTTATAATCAAACCCCTCTTCGACTATCATGCCACAGGATAAATACTTTGGCTTGGCTCCGGAAACGCACAGGTCATTAATTGTGCCGCAGATAGACAGCTTTCCTATGTCTCCGCCTGGAAAAAATATGGGGTTAATCACGAACGAATCCGTAGTGTATGCCAGATTTTTATTGATCAAGGCTGAATCGCCCAGATTATTCAAAAAAGGATTGTCCAGGTTCTTCACGAACAGATCCTTTATTAGATCATGCATCAGGCTTCCGCCGCTTCCATGAGCAAGGGTTATCTTTTTCATCTTCTATACCTATAATATGCTGCGCATGTGCCTTCGCTGGAGACCATACATGGCCCTACAGGGTGTTCGAGCGTGCATTTATTATTAAAGAGCCTGCAATCAAACGGCGTCTTCATACCTTTCAACACACTCCCGCATATACATCCTGGATCAGGCCTGGTTTTTATCAACGGTAGATCAAAATTTTTCTCAATATCGAATACCGAATACTTTCTTTTCAATCTCATGCCGCTTTTAGGGATAATACCTATACCGCGCCATTCAGAGTCCTCTATTGTAAAAACATCATCCAGCAGATCAAGGGCCTTTTTGTTCCCGGACCTCGTGGCAATCCTTTTATACTGATTTTCAACCTCTGATCTTTCAGATACGATCTGCTCTACGATCATTAAAATGCCCTGCAGGATATCCAAGGGCTCAAATCCCGCTATAACGCATGGCGTCCTGTATTTTCCGGCAATAATGTTGTAAGGCGCCATACCTATAATAGTGCTTACGTGCGCGGGACATAAAAACGCGTCTATCTTTACGTCGCGATCCTCCATCAATGCCTTCATCGCAGGCAGTATTACCTTGTGGCCGGAGTATACAAAAAAATTCTTTATTTTTTTCTTTTTTGCGTGCACCAGGCTCGCCGCCACTGTGGGAGAGGTTGTCTCAAAACCTATTCCAAGAAATATTACTTTTTTATCCGGATTTTTTTCAGCAATATCCACTGCATCCAGGGTAGAATATACAACCTTTACTACCCTGCCATTTGTCCTTTCCTGCGTCAGGCTGGAATCTGAGCCAGGCACCTTCATCATGTCCCCAAATGTGGTCACGATAACATCCGGCACCCTGGAGAGCGCCACTGCCTTGTCAATGTATGATTTTGGCGTAACGCATACTGGGCATCCAGGCCCTGAGATAAGGTTTATATTCCCAGGCAGCATATCCCGAATGCCAAAGTTGTATATAGACATCGTATGCGTACCGCATACCTCCATAATGTTTACCGGCTTTAAACCTTTTGCCCTGTCAAAGATAGCCCTGGAAATATTTTTCGCTATTTTATTATCTCTAAATTCGTCGATATATTTCATTAGATATCTTCCAGCATGCGAAGCGTTTCTTCTGCTTTTTTAGTATCTATCTTTTCAATGGCAAAACCTGCGTGGATCATCACATAATCCCCAACCATAGGGCCCTTCAGAAAATTAATAGCGATCCTGCGCTCGACATTGGCGCTGGATACTATAGCCCTGTCGCCTTCTATCTTTACGATCTTCATAGGTATTGCTAAGCACATATGTCCCAATCTGTTCAAGGCTAAGCCTTGAACAAGCTTGTTCAAGGCTTAGCCTTGAACAGA
>CAZBAQ010000006.1:0-14420 GCA_964489855.1 uncultured Planctomycetia bacterium
ATTCATATTTATACTACCCATACTGATCTTTATCTCTCTCACGATCTCGCTTATACTTAACCCGTCTTTTATGGGGCAATCAATCAGGTATTATATTGCCAATATAAGCGGTATTTTGCTGTATTTTATAATACTCGCCACTATCAGGGACAATTCAGACGTGAGGACGGTCATCAAGGTGATCCTGTTTACTCTTGTTTTACAATCAGGGATCGTGCTTTTAGTCTATAAATTCCCGGCCGCGACAAGGTACCTGGAGGTATTCAATCCCAGGGTGCCTGTATCAGAGGTCTCAGTATTTGAAGGCATACAAAGGTCTATAGGCACTGTATGGGATTATGAACTTCTGGCAGAATGGTTTCTTGTGGGAAGCATATTATCCATAGGCCTTTTCTACTATTTTAAAAAGAATGTTTACATCTTTTCTTTATTTTGCTGCCTGGCAGGCATTATTTTCACGGTGACAAGATCCGCTTTTTTCCTCCTGGTCATTGGATTAGCCCTGATCCTTACACTGGTAAATATATTAAGAAAGGATAGTAAGGGGAGCACTGTAAAAATCGTCTTATTGCTTTTTTTAACGTCTATCATTCTATTCGGGGTTTTCCCTGAGCAGATAGATATCCTGACAAGACGATTAGGAGTCTATTTTCACCACTCGGATCTGTTGAGCCCGGAAGCGATCAATCGCGGGAAGATCTGGCAGGATGCGTTTCGTATCTTTCTCAGAGAGCCGACAATCTTCGGGAAAGGCCTGTACAATGTAAGTTCACTTTATTATTCAGCAGCTTCTTTTCATTCTTTATACCTGACAATATTGTATAAAATCGGGATCCTGGGGTTACTAATTCATTCAGCCTTCTGGTTAAAGATGCTATTTGAAAGCTGGCGTATTTTAATAGCGAAGAATAAACGTGACAACTGGTACACGCTGTTTTTTTTGTTTGTCAGCGTCATATTAATATTAATAGACGGTATAAAAATAGAATATCTAAGGTACGGGCATACCATTCAATTTGTCTGGTTGATATACGGCTTGCTGAATATCTCCATAAAACAAAGCAGGGAAAATAATGAAAATATTATGGTTTCCAAGACTTCAGTTTGATATCGATAAGCTGCACATAACGACATGGCGCGAGATGTGTAGAGAGCTGGAAGAAAGCTGGCATTGCGATGTCAGGATCGCTATAGCAGGTTCGCTCTCCGGTAACATATTCAACAGGGGCTATATACCTATTTTTGTAATAAGAAAAAGATTTCTTAGATTATTGACTTTTTGGATCGTTGGCTTTGCAAAATTTATATATCACTGCTTAATATTTAAGCCGGATGTAGTTATTTTAGATGTATTTACTGTCTGGTTCAGCGTGCCATTCGCAATATTACCAGGGAGAAGGACGCTGATCATTGTTGATAACAGGGCGCCTTTCTACAATATACAGCCGCATAAGCCGACATTGAATGATAAGATACTAGAGTTTTACACCAGGGTGTCTTATAGGTATTGTAAGCGCTTTTTAGATGGGATGACGGTTATAACAGATTATTATAAGCACTATGTATGTGAGCGTTTCGGGTTTAAACCCTCTTTTGTAGGTGTCTGGGGGTCAGGAGCCGATGTAGCCATGTTTTCTCCGGATAAGACCAGTGGCTGCCGCAGGCCTGATTTTCTCAGGGATAAATTTGTCTTGATGCAGCATGGCGAGATTGGATACAACCGGGGCGCGCTTGAGACTGTAGAGGCTGTAAAAAGAGTGAATAATAAGGATATGGTCCTGGTTTTCATCGGGGATGGCGGGGCAAAAAACGAGATACTCATGAAGATCAAGGCCTCTGGCCTGGAAAAAAGGGTATATTTTTTAGATGCAGTACCATATCATGAGGTGCCGCTTTATATCAGCTATTGTGACTGCGCGATCATGGCCTATCCTGATATAGAATACTGGAATAATAATAATCCTATAAAATTACTTGAATACCTTGCAATGGGAAAACCTGTTATATGTTCTGATATATGGACATTCAGGAATGTAGCGGGTCACAGTAAATGCCTATACCATATAAGAAAGAATGACCCTGAAACCATCGCAAAGGCCATAGATCATTGTTATGAAAACAGGGAATATCTAAAGGAATGGGGCAGTGAGGGAATCGAGATCGTTAAACAGGGCTTTACATGGCATAAACAATCAGCTAATTTATTGAGTTTTATCGGGCAATTAGGGAATATCAGACGCCAAAGGCAGAAAAAGGAGGCATAGATAAAAACTTAAAAAAACTCTTGACAAAACTTTTATAATCTGGTATACTTCTAGCTAAATACGCATAAAATCACACATTTTAAAAAGAGAGGTAAGACATGAAAAAAGTATACCAGATTTTGATATTCATCACCTTCCTTAGTATTTCCTTATTTTTTAGCCCACCATCACATGCTGCAGAAGGCCTTAAATTCGGGGATACCGATATAGAGATCATCCCGTGGGGTGAAATCCAGCTACAATACGATGATAATGTATTTTTAGACTCAAGTGATGAAAAGGATGATTTTATAGTAACGCTTACCCCAGGCATCAGTCTTGAATGGCCATTCAGCGATCATCTTTTCAAGCTAGATTATCATATAAGTTACTCCAAATACATGGATAATTCTTCCCAGGATGCCACCAGCCATTACCTTTCAGGTGAGCTGGACGTGAATTGGCGCGATGTTGACTTCACAATATATGATGAGTTCTCTTATACCTATGAAAGGCCTTCTACAGAGGACACAGACAGGGTAAAAAGAGCTGATAACAGGGCAGGTATCAAGGCCAAGTTCCAGAGAGAGAGGCTTGGCATACACCTTGGTTATGAGAATTTTATCCGTGATTATAGATCCGAAGATACTTATGACTCTTATGACAGAAAAGAGCACATCTATTCATTTATGCTCACCCACCAGACATTCCCAAAGACAGATCTTTTATTCGAATACGATTTTGCGCAGGTAAGATATGACGATAATTCAGTGCGCTCTGATTCGGATTACCATCAGTTCCTGGTAGGCGCAACAGGGGAATTGACGCCAAAGACCACCGCTACTATAAAAACAGGTTATATGTTCCGGGATTACGAGGATGCGGGTTCCACAGATTTTGATTCCGGGGTCCTATACGCAGATGTTATACACAAGCTTTCGGGCAAGGATGCGCTAAAACTTTCAGCCTCGCGCACAGCCTATGAGTCCACTTATAGCACTAATAATTTTTACAAGGCTGAAAACGTTTCCGCTACATACGACCATTACTTCACGCCTAAGCTGCTCGGTTTTCTTACAGGCCTATACCAGATAAATTCTTATCCCACAGAGACCACAGAGGCCGGCGAGACCAAAAAGAGAAAGGATCTCTATTCCTCGCTTGGCGCCGGGCTGAACTATTATATGAAGGAATGGCTGACCTTGACCTTCAGGATAGATCATATAGTAAGGGATTCCAATTTCGGCATATTTGACTATGATCAGAACTTGGCTACATTGTCAGCGCGGGCTGAATTTTAATATGATCACACAGGTTAAAAAAAGATCAAAGATAATAATCCTTCTGCTGATCCTGGTCATAACGCCAGGTCTTTTGTATTCCGCAGACTACAGGATAGACGCAGGCGATGTGATCCTTATAACAGTATATGAACAGCCTGACCTTATCACTAAAGCAAGGGTGAATTCAAAAGGCGAGATCACGTTCCCTCTTTTAGGCAATGTCCAGATCAAGGGCCTTACAGTAGATGAGGTCGAAGACACGATAAGAGAATTACTTGAAAAGGATTATCTGGTCCATCCACAGGTAACTGTTTTTATTGAGGATTACCGCGTAGCAAAGGTGTTTGTCATGGGTTTTGTAAACGAACCCGGAGAATATGAACTTTTTAAAGACAGACCTACCACTGTTTTAGAGGCGATCACCATGGCCGGTGGTTTTAAAGAAGGCGCGGCCCAGAACGGGACCAAGGTGATAAGGGTCGAAGACGGCATACAGGTAACCATACCTATAAGGATAACAGACATTACAAAGAAAGGCGACAAGGCAAAGGATATAAGTATTAATCCCGGTGACATCATTGTAGTGCCGGAGAGTTTCTTTTGAAACCAGAGGAAGGCATATGAACATAGGCGATATCAACAAAACAATACATATAAAGGATTATCTTGCAGTATTGCGGCGCAGGAAGTGGATCTTGATAAGCTTCTTCCTGATAACTGTTACTACCATTGCGATAGGTACCTTTAAACAACAGAAGATCTATCGCGCTACCGCAACAGTGATCGTCGACGCCAGAAGTCCGGAGGTTTTATCAGGCCGTGATGTCAGAGATGTCGTTGAGTTAGGCGAAAGCAATTATTGGGGATACAGGGATTACATGGAGACACAGTATGAGATAATCAAGAGCAGACGCCTGGCATATGGTGTTGTTAAAAAGCTCAAGCTTTTTAATCAGGAAGATTTTAGAAAGGCAAAGGACCCGATAGAGGTGCTTCTTAAAAAATTAGAGGTCAAGTCGGTGAGAGACACCAGGATGATAGGGATACAGATCGACGATAAAGATCCTAAACAGGCTGCCCGTCTGGCAAATGAATTTGCCAGTAGTTATGTGGATTCCAACCTTGCATTAAAGATAAAGATGTCGGGCGAGGCCCAGGAATGGTTGAAGCAGGAGGTCGAGAAACAAAAGAGAAAGGTTACAGAGTCAGAGCTCAAGCTGCAGATGTATAAAGAGGAAAGCGGCGTTGTTTCAATAAAAAATCAGGAGAACATTACCAATGACTCGCTGGAAAGGCTGAACGCAGGTTATATCGATGCCCAAAAGAGAAGGGTAAAGGCCGAGACTACTTACAAAAGCCTGCTGGATAAAGAAGGCGAGATGTTATTGGAGAATCTTCCCGCGCTTCTGGCAGAGAACGAGACGCTCCTGCAGTTAAAAAATGACTATTTGAAGCAGGAGGCGTTGTTGACCGATTATAAAAAGATATACAAATCCAAGCATCCTAAGATGATACGCCTTTTAGACAATATAGCCTATCTCGCGTCGCGTATAAAAGACGAAGTTGGAAACGATTATAAGAGTGCGCTCGAAGAAGAAAGGAAACTGAAGATAGCGTTAGATGGGGAGAAAAAGAGGGCGCTCGAACTGGATAGAAAGATAATAGATTATAATGCCCTGCAGAGAGAGGTGGACACAAATGAGCGCATGTTAGAGATCGTGCTTAACAGGTTAAAGGAGACATCTATCTCGAGTCAGGTACAGGCAAATAATATACGGATACAGGATATAGCAGAAGTGCCCAGGAGACCTATCAAGCCCAGGAAGAAACTCAATATAATTTTTTCTATGATACTTGGTCTCGCAGGCGGGATAGGATTAGCGTTTTTCAGGGATTATATGGATACCACGCTCAGGGATCCCGCTGAGATAGCGGCCTTGCTTCAAATACCGGTATTAGGGTCTGTGCCCAGGGTAAAGACCGACGGCAAAAACATAAAGAAAAAATTAGATATTGACCGCATTGTCGAGAAAGACTCACATTCATTGGCTGCAGAGGCATATCGTTCTATAAGGACAAACCTACTCTTTTCCTTAAATCATTCCAGCTCCGCAAAGAGCCTTGTTATTACCAGTTCTGTGCCGCGCGAGGGCAAGACCCTGACTGCCGTAAATCTTGCGATGATGATAGCAAATAGCGGCGAAAGGGTCCTTCTGGTAGACGCTGATATGCGTAAGCCCAGGGTGCACACGATATTTAACGAGCAGAACGAGTCAGGTCTGTCAGAATTTCTTTTAGGAAAAAAGGATTTTAATAGTGTCGTAAAATATTCAGGCAATGACAATCTGTATGTGGTTACAGCCGGAAAGGCTACCCATAGACCGGCAGAACTGCTCTCGTCGGAGAAGATGAAGCTTTTCCTAGAAACCGCCGCTTCAGAGTTTTCAAAGATAATATTTGACTCGCCTCCTATAGCGCTTGTTACAGACGCACAGATCTTATCCACTATCTGTACGGGCGTGGTTTTGATAGCTGACGGCGGCAGGGCGACAAGGGTTCTTTTAAACCGCTCAAAGGATTTACTGGAAAAGGTGGGCGCAAGGATTTTAGGGATTATTGTAAATAATATCTCGCTTACCAAAGACTCTTATTCCTACCCGCATTACTATTACGGAAAATACTATAATACCGTTTAATCCCGTTTTTTGACACAAAAACGCAAGGACCGTCTTAATATAAAGTACTTAAAAAAAGTTAAAACTAACTAATATTGAACAGGGGGAATCATGAAGAAGAAATTCGACGTAGACATCTATTTCACGCCGAAGCAGGCAGCAGAGCATTTTAACCTGAGTCTTTCTACGATCAAGAATTATATCTATGCCCGAAAATTAAATACACTAAAGACGCCTGGCGGCCATCACAGGATCCGTAAGAGCGAACTTTTGGCCACGCTGGGCGACAGGGTTGCGCTAAATGGCAGCGAGGATAAGTTTTTCTTGATGTTCAGGTTATGCACTGCCATGCTGCTTGTCTTTAAAACGCTTGGACCTGCGGGCAATTCATTGATAATGCATGCGAAAAACGTGTCCAGACTATCCGGCAATATCGCAAGGGCGATGGCCATGAGCGAAACAGATATAAAATACGTAGAAATAGCAGGTCTTGTTCATGATATAGGCCATATGGCCATAGAGAAACATATACTTTTAAAATCAGAAGGCCTGACGCCCCAGGAGTATAGGTTGATAAAGAATCACCCCGTAGCAGGAGAAGAGATATTGAGCTCAATAGAAGGTTTAAAAGAGATCTCAGGTGTTGTCTTGGAGCATCATGAGAGGCTGGATGGCAAGGGCTATCCAAGGGGCTTTAGCGGAGAAAAGATTAAAAAAGCTGCTCGCATAATCGCGATCGCAGAGGCATACGATTCTATGGTCTCCACGTATTCTTACAAAAGTCCTGTCTCAAAAGAGGCGGCCGTATCTGAACTCATTCGGCATAGCGGCACCCAGTTTGACAGGGGTATCGTAGAGATCTTCACCAAAACCATATGATAGAACTATTACTTATCTCAATCTTGATATTCGCTCCCATAGCGAGAGGCGCGGTGAGGATATGGGCATACGGTCCTGTATATATCCTTACGTTTGCCGCTTTTCTTATATATATATCTAAACAGCTTACATATGGACAGATAAAGATAAAAAGAACGTCTTTAGATGTACCCATATTATTGTTTTTTATGCTTTCTCTTGTAACGATTTTCAGGTCAGGTTATATCTATGGCTCAGTCATGGAGATCATAAGGTTCGTAATCCTGGGTCTCATCTTTTATCTGGTAGTGAATTGCATGACTATAGAAAAACAGATAAAGAGGGTTTTGAATCTGATCCTGGCAGCAGGTACAGGGATCGCCTTGTTCGGGATATTGCAGTATTTAGGGGTCCTTGATAAATCGTGGTGGGACAAGCCGTTATTTCTTTCTGCGACATATGTTAACCATAATCATTTTGCAGGTTTAATGGAGCTTACCATACCTTTATCTATAGGCATGGCCTTCTCAGAGAAGGATATGGGCAAGAAGTCCCTGTATATCTATTGTTTTTTGATCCTATCTACAGCATTCATCCTTTCCATGTCAAGAGGCGGGTGGATTTCTTTAGCGGCGGCCATGACGTTTATGACGTTCATGATTTTTAAAAAAAGCAGAAATAAATCTATTTTTTTTATGTTTGTTTTGTTTGTCGTGATCTTCGGAGTTTTTGTACTGAACACGACCTATCTTGATTCTTTATTAAGAAGACTGTCCAGCTATCGCGAATTAGATTTCGAAGGAAGACTTGAGATCTGGAAAGGCACCCTCGGGGTCATAAAGAATAACTGGCTGTTAGGTACGGGCCCCGGGACATTCATCTATAATTTTCCAAGATACAGGCCCGCGGGTTTTAATGTGTTCGCGAATTACGCGCATAATGATTATTTACAGATAGCTTCTGAGATGGGCATATTCGCCTTGTGTCTGATGGTCTTTATTATATCGGGGATAGTCAAAAAAGCCCTTGCGACACACAGGATAGCCATGTCCTCTTTTAAAAGCTGGATCTCTCTTTCACTGGCGACAGGGATTTTAAGCCTGTCTATTCACGGCCTCGGGGATTTTAATTTTTACATACCAGCAAATGCTATTATTTTTACTGTTTTTTCCGGGCTTGTATTTAATATATCCTCCAGAAAAGAAAAGGAACGGTCTCATTTAGTGTTAAAGATCGATCCTCTAGCGCGTAGATTTTTTAAGCCCCTTACAGCCATAGCCGTAACCATATCAATCGTTTTTATAAGCGCTGCGCTAGCTGCAGAGATCTGTTCAACTGCATCTGACAGGGCTATCATCAGGAATGATCTGGCAAAGGCAGAACGCCTGTCGATTGCTGCGATGAGGTTATGCCGTTTTAATCATTCATACCCGTATAGACTTGCAAATGTCTATAATAAAAAGGCCCAGACCATGGCTGATGGCAGAGAATATATCGGTAGGTCAGTGGAAATGTATAAGGAGGCATTGGATTTAAATCCTATAGATGCATGGTCATGGATAGAGCTGGCCGAGGGTTATTATCAGCTTTCGAGGTCTTCGCTTATAAACACTAAATTTCTAAAATCAGCAGATACCTCCTATAGGAAGGCGATAGATCTGGACCCGCTAAATTGGTATTATTTAAAAAGGCATGCCGGGTTCTTGTTGAATACAGGAAATGCCCGTTTATCGAGTGAGGTGTACAAAAGGGTCTCGGCCGCGATGTCTGAGTCAGAAGGACGCTTATCTATAGCAAAGACATTTATAGACGAGGGATCTTATGAAGATATGGCGGATATGGCCTTTGCTGCCCAGGATATAAATAAGGCCATGGCGTATTACGAGATGGCAGAGGCGATCAGGGGGGACAATGAAAACGCCAAGCTGGGCCAGATTAGATGCTGCCTTAAGAGGTCTCTGGTAAAAGACGCTTTACTCAAATACAGGAAGCTTGAGTTTTCCGCAAGAAGAAAATCCCTATTCTTTGCATCGATGGGTGAATCTTATCTGAATAAGGGATATATTGAGACAGCAGAGAGATTTTTAGAAAAATCACGGACGCTGGACTCTGAAAATCCCGAGGCATACCAGCTCGCATACAAGATATCAAAGAAGACAGCGAGAGTCCATGATCATGAAAGCGAGATCTACAGGATAGTGGATTTTAACCGCATTCCTATAGCAGTGGATTTGAAGACAGGAAGTCTTTATCTGAGATTTGACATAAAAAAGGATATGTGTGAGAAAGGGGAGTTTGGCATAGATATGTTTTTGCCTGCAGGGATGTATGAATTTAAGGTTAAGGCAAGGGGGGAGGACTCCTCCGACACCTGGCCGCACATGATAGTAAAGTTTAATAATAAAGATGCCATGGATATATATGTCAGTGATGATTGGAAGGAATATTCCGGGATTATAATCGTAGATAGCTGCAGCAACAGATTCGGAATAGTTTTTGACAATGATTACTATGACGAGAAATCCATGAAAGACAGAAATCTTTACATAGACGGGATCAGTTTAAGGACCTTATAAACCTATGATAAGAATAAGAGAACTTTCCAGTTATGAAGAGTTCAGGGGCATAAAAGAAGCGTGGGGTGATCTGGTCGCGAGAAGTAAAGCGGACAACGTGTTCCTTACCTACGAATGGGCGGACTCTTATATAAGGAATTTCTGTAATGGCAACGAGCTCATTATATTAACGGTTTTTGACGACGACGAGCTGGTCGGTATAGCCCCTCTTATGGTCAGAAGACATGGTCTTAGGTGGTTTTCCGTAAAGTCTATCTGTTTTATAGGGACCACGGTATCAGACAGGATGGATTTTATTATCGATGGGCCTAGAGAAAAATACGTCATGCCCATAATGGATTACCTTATAAATATTGACAGTGATTGGGATTTTCTGGATTTTCATGAGATTGCAGGATCTTCCGGGACCGCGGAAGCAATAGAAAAGTGGGTTAAGCTCCGGGATCTTAAGTCTGTATCAGGTCCCTGGGATAGGTCATTTTTTATTAAATTAAACGGCAACGTAGATTTTGTTTTAAAGAAGGTTTCCAAAAAGTTCCATAGAAAGACCAAGAAGTTAAATAAAGGCGTCAGGGCTAACCTGGAATTCCGGCGTTACATGCATAATGAAGTGAAAGAAAACCTGTTTTACGAAATACAGTTTATAGCGAGCCGCAGCTGGAAAGGGATAAGATATAAAAGCGTCTTTTTGAAACACGGCATCAGGGATTTCCATAAGGATATATTCCTCGAATTCGCAGATTCCGGATGCCTGGATATATCCATCCTCAGGATGGGAGATACGCCTATCGCGTATATATATAATTTTTTATACAACGGCAGGCTGTACAATTACAGCATAGAATTCGATTCCAGATATTCGCATATGTCTCCCGGCACCATGCTGATGTTGTGGAGTATAGAAAATGCCATTTCAAAAGGCATAAAGGAAATAGATTTTGGCAGAGGAGAAGAGGAGTGGAAGACGAGGTTGACGCAGGATTTCAGGATGCAGGAAAAGATAAGGGTCTTTAATAGCAGCTTTTATGGTAAAGGCCTTTATCTGTTATACTCGGCGATTAAACGTATAAAAAGACACAGGATTATCTATGGAATATTGAGAAAGGTAAAAAAGGGATTTTTGTGAGGACCAAGGATCTAGCGAAATATATATATCATTATTCAGGGTTAGAGAGAAGCATGCTCTGGTTTTTACGTAACTCGAGAGACCCTCTTCTATTGATTATAGTCTATCACAGGGTGTGCCCGTCTATGGATTCGTACGAATATATGGCTGTGCCGGCTGATGTCTTTGATACCCATATAAAGTTTTTAAAGGATAATTTCAGGGTAGTGACAATGGACGACGGCCTGAGACTAGTTTCGGATAAAGGAAACAAGGGTGTCTATGTATCTATAAATCTGGATGATGGTTACATGGATAACTATACGTATGCCTTCCCTATTTTTAAGAAATACGACCTGCCTGCGACTGTATTTCTAGCAACAGATCTTATAGACAGGGACCATATTTTCTGGTGGGATAAGGTCTTTCAGATAATACAGGGTTCTGGAAAAAATGGGACCGGGGATATCCTTAAGGACGGGTATAAGGCTAGCCGGATAAATAGTTTTCTTATGAATAAGAAAGAATCCGAGATAGAAGATTTCTTGGATAAATTTAAAAAACAATCTCGAGTAAACAAGAAGATAGCCCCTAACCAGATGCTCGGATGGAGCCAGATCAGAGAAATGGCCTCATCAGGCATAACCTTTGGTTCGCATACAAAGACGCATAGGAATCTGTGTCTTATGGAGGACAATGAGATACACGAGGAGCTCATGGATTCCAGACTCAAACTGCAGGAAAAGCTGGGACCAGAACAAATAGGTTTCTGCTACCCGTACGGAAAGTATGATGATAGGCTCAAGGGTATTGTAAGGGATACGGGATTTGATTATGCCAGGACATGCATCAAGGGGTCTAATTCCAAAAATACTGATAGATTTTCTTTAAGATCAATAGACGCGAGCTTTCTTTTGAATAAAACCCTTTTTTCAAGCTCAGTTTCTTTTTATTCGCTGGGACGCTGACGGAGGATCGATGGGACACAAGGTCGGTATATATAAGCAGAAAAAGACGGATTATTCTAAAAATGCCCCTTACAACCCTCCTTTTATGTTCAAGGAGTATCCTTTTAAAGAAAGTAGAATCACGAACATAGGGAATGAGATCTACGCGTCTTTAAGGGAGTTATTTAAACTTATGGAGCTGGACCTGGATAACTTTGGCGCAGTGGGCTGGAATCCGTTAGGTTCATTTATATCGCCGGGCCAGAAGGTGCTGATAAAACCGAATTTTATGAGGCATTTTAGCGGAAGACCTGGAGGGACAGAGGCCTTGATCACGCATGGTTCTTTGATCAGGGCAGTAACGGATTATGCGTATATTGCCTTAAAAGGAAAGGGCAGGATTATAATCGCAGACGGGCCCATGGACGACGGCGATTTCGATAAGATAGTCAGGCTTTCAGGCCTGGAGGAGGTCAGGGAATTTTACAGGGATAGCGCTGGTTTTGAGTTAGAAATATATGATTTAAGGCAGGAGATGGTCATAAGGAAAAACGATGATGTAGTCAAAAAGATAAAGCTAAAGGGGGACCCTGCTGGTTATACAAGGGTGGACCTTGGCTCGAGTAGTGAGTTCAAGATAGGTGCCGTGGATTGCGAGTCTTTAAGCGGGCCTGAATTCAAACCGGAAATACTGCGTTTGCACCACAATAAAGATAAAAGCGAATATTCAATATGCAATACACTATTGCAGGCAGACGTGATACTCAATCTTCCAAAGATGAAGACGCATAAAAGATCGGGTGTTACGCTGGCGCTTAAAAATATGATAGGTGTTACCGGGGAAAGGGATTGGCTGCCGCACAGGAACGCGCCTAGTTGTAGCGCATCCGGAGATAATATTAAATGCGCATCACCAGGGATAAAAAAGACAGTGGTCGGTTTATTAAAGAGATATCTCGGAAGGATCATTATGCCGATCATAGATAATCTTAGGCAATTTAAAGGCGTTACAGATGTGTGTGTAAGCAGGGGGGATTGGCCCGGCAATGATGTTATGTGGAGAACGATTTTAGATCTGGCATATATAATCTCTTACGCTGATAAAAAGGGCGTTCTGCGAGAAAAGAGACAGCGTAAGATGTTTGTTATCGTAGACGGTATTATAGCCGGTGAAGGGGATGGCCCTATCAATCCCAGGCCTAAACGCTGCGGTGTACTGGTAGCCGGATCCAATAGCTTTTTAGTAGACGTGGTCACGGCGAGGCTTATGGGATTTGACCCTATGAAGATACCCAAGTTCAGAAAGGTATCAAAGGAAAACATGGACAGGCTTTGTGATTGTGATTTCAAAAAAATAAATTGTGTATCGAACATAAACGATTGGAACGAGTCTCTGGATGCCATCAAAGGCAGGTGCCTAGCCTTTAGGCCGCATTACGGGTGGAAGAATGAGATAGAGGCAATGCCATGATAAAAGAAAAAGAACAACTTTTAA
Organism: uncultured Planctomycetia bacterium; assembly: GCA_964489855.1. Taxonomy (GTDB): domain Bacteria; phylum Omnitrophota; class Gorgyraeia; order Gorgyraeales; family Gorgyraeaceae; genus JAHIPS01. Next base: position 13,183 of record CAZBAQ010000006.1, read on the forward strand.
GAAGATTATTGAAGCTGGTCGATATATCCGTAGTGTTTGTCTCGTTTTTGCTTGCCTTCCTCATCAGGGACAATATCCATACCATATATGCCTTTGATCTTTTCCCGCATAGGCAGATCCTGGATGACCTGGTCGACTTTTCAAGATATTTGAATATACTCCCGGTGATACTTCTCGTATGGTGGATGGCGCTTAATTCGTGCGGATTATACGAATCATTCAGAAAAAGGAACTTCTTCCAGATCGTATGGGGCATTGCAAAGAGTGTATTTTTTGTCATGGTCGTCTTTGGCACCATAGCATTTATTTTTAAATTGACTTTTATAAGCAGGAGTTTTATCGTGATCTCTCTTTTTATAACAAGTCTGCTACTGATATTTGAGAGATGGGTCGTCGTTTCATTTTTGAGATTTTTAAGAAAAAAAGGATATAATCACAAGGATATATTGCTGGTGGGCACCGGTCCAAGGGCCGAAGATTTCATAAGGCTTGTAAAAAAACACGATGAGTGGGGATTAAATATAATAGGCCTGATAGATGTAGAAAAGAAGAGGCTGGGAAGCAGCGTTTATGAAAAAAAGGTCATAGGGCTTCTGGAGGATATACCGACGATACTCAGTAAAAAAGTCATTGATGAGGTCATATTCATAGTGCCGCGAAAGTGGCTGTCTTTTATTGAAGATAGCCTTCTTGCGTGCGAGACGCAGGGTGTGAAAACGACAATAGCCGTAGATTTCTTCAATATGAAAATAGCCCAGTCAATCTCCAGCGAGATAGGGGGCATCCCGCTCCTTGGTTTCCAGACAACAGTGGGTGAAGAATGGCAGTTGTTATTGAAGAGGTTGTTTGATATAATATCTTCTGTGATAGGTATCATTATGGCGCTGCCTCTTTTTATAGCCATCACGATTATTATAAAATGGCTTACTCCAGGCCAGGCCATATTCAAACAAGTGCGAAGCGGCCTTAATGGAAGAAGATTTGTGATGTATAAATTCAGGACCATGGTAAATGGTGCTGAGAAGGAAAAAGAGGCATTGGATCCGCTTAATGAAATGCACGGCCCTACCTTTAAGATGCGCAGTGATCCCCGCGTCACAAAATTCGGAAATTTCCTGCGCAGGACAAGCCTTGATGAATTACCTCAGTTATTTAATATACTTAAGGGTGACATGTCTCTTGTGGGTCCGCGGCCGCCTATTCCTTCAGAGGTCGATAAATACAAGGTATGGCAGAGG
>CAZBAQ010000007.1:0-14252 GCA_964489855.1 uncultured Planctomycetia bacterium
TCGGTATGGTCACAAAGACAGAGATACTGGCGGTATTTTTACCTGATTATTTCGATATGCTGGGGGAGAACATCGTATTTATAGATGACTTTGGAACGCTTGATGAGGACTTTGAGTCAATGCCGTCTTTTGAGCTTTTCGTGGCAGAGGATATCATGAGAAAAGCCGCGGTGACAGTGGAGGAAAATGCGTCACTCTTAAAGGTAGTGGCGGTGATGCAGAAATACAGGATCCGCAGGATACTCGTGGCAAAAGACGGGAAGCTAGAGGGTATAGTCACGAGAAGCGACATCTGCAGGGCATTTTTCGAGAACGGAGAACTAAAGTAATGATCGGCACTATAATCGCGTCAATAATAGTCTTGACAGCGCTTTATCTTATAGCGACAGAGAAAGCGGACAAGGTCATAGTCGTTTCCACCGGAGCGCTTTTAATGATCATCTCCGGGACTATACTCGGTTTTTATTCTCAAAAACAGGCGCTGGAGTCAATAGATTTTAATACGCTGGGGCTTTTATTCGGCATGATGATCATAGCGTCTATCCTGAAGAGGACAGGATTTTTTACGTACATTGCCATAAGCATTGCAAAGTTTTCAAAGGGGATACCGTGGCTTTTAATGGCGCTAATGGGGATCTCAACGGCGTTTTTTTCAATGCTCGTGGATAATGTCACGACGATCGTGATAGTCGTACCTATCACAATACTTATATGCGACATACTGGGCATCATGCCTTTGCCGATCCTGATGGCTGAGATCCTGCTTTCGATCATAGGAGGAGTTGCGACGCTGGTCGGAGATCCGCCCAATATGCTTATCGGTTCAGCAGCGGGATTTAGTTTTAATGATTTTCTGAAGAATCTTTTTCCCGTGAGCGTCGTGACAGTTTTTTATTCGCTTTTTATCCTGAAATTCATCTACAGGAAGCATCTTTCTGAAAAACCCAGGAATTTTCAGGCGGTTTTGAAAATTGACGCAAGAAGGGCGATAAAGGACCGGCTGGGCATGACAAAATGTCTGATCGCGCTTTTGGTTACATTCACGTTATTTTTTCTTCACGAGAGTATGCATCTTTACCCGTCGTTTATAGCGTTGATCGGCGCGGGACTGGCGTTTTTATTATTGCGGCCTGATCCGGAAGAGATCTTTCGCGATGTTGAATGGCCTGTCCTTGCGTTTTTTACATGTTTTTTTGTTATTGTAGGAGGGCTTCAGGCTACAGGTGTTTTGTCGCAGATTGCAGAAAAGACAGCCGTTCTGGCGCACGTGAATATCAGACTTTACAAGGTCGCGCTTTTATGGGTGACAGCTTTATTTTCATCCATGGTGGGCGCAGTGCCGCTTACAATGGTTATGCTGCCTATCATGAAGACGCTTCTAGGGCTCGGCATAAGCGGAGATTCACTATGGTGGATCCTTGCGCTCGGCGTTGGGTTTGGCGCAAATGGTCTGCCTGTCGGTCATGCGGCAAGCATCCTGGGTATATCAATAAGCAAAAAGTCCAGGAGCCCGATTAACATGAAGATATGGCTTTCATCCGCTACAGTGGTGACAGTCGCGTCACTCGTTGTAGTGAGCTTTTTAATAGCCGCAGGACTATTTTAATCCTTATCTGACCCCGAACCACTCACTTCGTTCGGGTACGGGATCAGATAAGGAAGGGGGAGATGTGAGGTTGCTTTTTTTACCTTTTTCAGGAGTGTATTATGTGATCCTCGCGATCTGGGATTTTTTCTGGCGCAAGGGTATTTTTAGGACGCGTGCGCTTAATGTCAGGGTTATCAGCGTAGGCAATATTACATGGGGCGGTACAGGAAAGACCCCGGCAGTCGCAGTCATTGCTAAAGAGCTTTTGAAAAATGGCTCCAGGCCCGCGATCTTAATAAGGGGGTATGGTAATGACGAGAAGGACTTATTGTCTGGATTGGTCCCTGAAGTCCCGGTAGTGGCGGGTAGAGACAGGGTAAAGACTGGTAAGACAGCGATAGCCAGACACGCTATAGATACGATTTTACTGGATGACGGGTTTCAGCACAGGCGCCTGAAGAGAGACCTGGACATAGTCTGTATTGACTCCACAGATCCTTTTGGTAACAGGTGCGTGGTGCCTGCTGGTTCGATGCGAGAGGGTCTTGGCTCGCTTAAAAGAGCAGGCGTGTTTTTGCTTACAAAAGTGGATCTGGCGCAGGACACAGCCCGGCTGGAAGAGAGACTTAAAAAAATAAATCCCAGCGCCCTTATAGTAAGATCGATCCATGCGCCCGGATATTTTTATAAACTTTCAAACGAGCAGCTCGTAGATATCGGATCATTGAAGGATAAACGCGTCGCGCTTCTCTCAGCGATCGGAAGCCCCGTGTCATTTGAAAAAACGATTTCAAAGCTCGGATTGAAAATCAAAAAACACTTTATCTTTCGCGACCACCACTCATACAACGAAAAGGATCTAAGGGAAATAAAAAATTACTGCTGCAAAAATAATATTGTCATGATAATTACAACTGAAAAGGATGCTGTAAAATTGAAAGCTTTAAGCCATCAGCTTTCAGCTGTCAGCTTTTTAGTTTTACACATCGAACTCAAAATAATTGACAATGAACAAGGACTCTATAATAGACTTACTGGGATTTCTAATAGTTAAGGCGCTCAGCGTGGTCTCGTGGTGCATCCCTCTGCGCATGGCGCTGTGGATAGGCAGGCGCGCAGGGGATCTTGCGCGCATCACTAATTCCAGGCGGCGCACCATCGCTTATACCAACCTGAAGGCGGCGTTCCCGGAGAAAAAGACAGGCGAGATCAAAAAGATCCTGAAATCGCATTATCAAAACCTGGGTATGAGCGTGGTGGAGCTTTTAAAATTACCGGTAATGGGTAAAAAATATTTGCATGAGCACCTAAAAATAGAAAATTTCAGCAGCATCGAGCGGTCGCTCGCGAAAGGCAAGGGCATTATACTTCTAAGCGCGCACTTTGGAAACTGGGAGATCGCGTCGCTCGCAGCCAGTTCAAGGGGCCACAGCTTTACTGTTTTTGCGAGAGAACAGAAACACAGTCGTTTAAATGATCTGTTGAACGGGTACAGGGAGATGACAGGCTGCAAGGTCATTACAAAAGGTTACGCGGTGAGGGGCATAATAAAAACGCTTTACGATAACGGCATAGTGGCAATGGTCTCTGACCAGGATGCCGGCTCAAACGGCGTGTTCGTAAATTTTATGCACAGGCCTGCGTCCACAGCGCAGGGCCCGATAAGCTTTGCCTTAAAGACAGGCGCGCAGCTTATACCTTGTTTTGTGTGGCGGTCAGGTTTTAAGGATCATATCATAGAGATAGGAGAATCCTTGGAGCTCGTCAATACAGGAGAAAAGGAAAAAGACATAAGAAAAAACCTGGACAGGATAACAGATATCCTGGAAACGCGCATAAGGAAGCACCCTGACCAGTGGCTGTGGTCGCACAAGAGATGGAAGTCATCCCCGCATCGCACTGTGCTGGTCTTGAGCGATGGAAAGGCCGGCCATTTGAACCAGGCAGTGGCAGTAGCTGAAATGGTGGAGCAGGCCCTAGGCTCCAGGCTCGAGGCTCGAGGCATAGTAGAAAAGCCCATTGTTAAGATCAAGGTCGTGGAGGTAAAATTTAAAAACAGGGTCGCGAGGATAGCCTTAGACATAAATAGTATTTTTTCAGGCAGGTATTGCCAGGGATGCTTGAAGTGCCTGAAATTTTGCCTTAAAAAAGAGACGTTTAACGAGCTAAAGAATCAATATGCTGATGTAGTCATCTCATGCGGCTCTTCAACAGTAGCCGCGAATATATTTTTAAAGAACGAGAATAGCGCAAAGGGCATCGTGATTATGAAGCCCGGATTGGGACGCGCAGGGAAATCTGATCTGATCATTTTACCAGGGCATGATGAGCCATATAGGTTAAGGCGCAATATGCTGGTTACTGATGCAGCGCCTAATAGAATTATAACAGCGGTGAAGGGTGAAGGGTTAGGGGTGAAGGGGCTTGGTTTATTGATCGGGGGTGATGCGAAGAATTTTAAATTGGAGAAACAAGATGTGGAGAAGGTCATAGACGGGGTTTTAAAAATAGCAGAGGACATGGATCGTGATATATTTATTTCAACATCTAGAAGGACTTCGTCTGAGATCGATTCTTTGTTAAAAGAAAGATTGAAAGGTAATAAAAGATGCAGACTTCTGGTTATTGCAAATGACAAAAATATCAAAGGCGCGGTGCAGAAGATCTTGGACTCCAGCGAGCTGGTGGTCGTCTCGCCCGAGTCGATCTCTATGATCTCAGAGGCAGTTAGCGCAAAGAGGCGTGTCGTGGTATTTGGGGTAAAGGGTGAAGCCTCGAACCACTCACTTCGTTCGGGTACGGGGCATGGGTTAAGGGTGAAGGGTAAGTATGGGCGAAATGTTACTAATCTTGAGAAACAGGGTTATGTAAAAACTGCGCCAGCCGAAGAGATATACGATGTTATAAAACAGGTCTTAAGACAAAGACCTGCGCTGAAGGAGCTGGGAGACAGGAAGAGAATAATAGAGAGATTACAAGGGATTGTTTGAAATGACAAATAAATCCGTTAAATCCAAATGTCGAATTAAAAGATTTGGATTTTGTCATTTGGATTTTGGAATTTAGCTATGCATATATTACAGATCCTTCCAATGCTGGAAGTGGGAGGCGTGGAAACAGGCACGGTTGATCTGGCAAGGGAGCTGGTGAAGCGTGGCCACAAGGTCACTGTTGTGTCTGGCGGCGGCAGGATGGTCAAAGATCTCGCGGATATAGACGTAAGACATATAAAACTCCCCGTGTATAAAAAGTCTTTTTTTATTGCGCTGAAAATGATAGGGAGACTCGAGCGCATCATAAATGACGGGCGCGTTGACATCGTGCACGCCCGCTCGCGCGTACCAGCCATTATCGCGTTTTTCGCGACACGCCGGACAGACACGAGTCTTATCACAACCGCGCACGGCTACTACTCGACGCATGCTTTAAGCCGCGTAATGGCATGGGGTAGGTTTGTGATCGTCGCGTCCAGCGTCATAGGCCGTCACATGATAGAGGACTTTGGCGTGCCGCGCGACAGGATACGGTTTATCCCGAGGGGCGTTGACCTTGAAAGATTTAAATTTAATCCAATAGACGAGACGCGTCAGAAAACAGAATACAGGATCGGCGTTGTAGGAAGGATCACGCCTATAAAAGGGCACGCCTTTTTCCTGCAGGCCATCGCGAGGGTGGTGAGGATATTTCCAAAGGTGAAGGTTTTAATCGTCGGTGACGCGCCAAAGAGCAAACCCGAGTACAAGGAAAATCTGAAGACATTGATCCGTAAGCTTAACATAGAAAAATTCGTTGAGTTTTTAGGTTCGCGGCACGACATGCCTGAAGTGATGTCAAATCTGGATCTTCTGGTCCTGCCGTCTGTTGGTCAGGAGGCGTTCGGACGCGTCATTATCGAGGCAGGCGCAGCAGGCGTTCCTGTTATAAGCGGCCGCATAGGCGGGGCAGTGGATATCATAGAGGATGGTAAGACTGGTATACTTGTCAAGCCATGCGACATAATGGAGATGGTGGATTCTATAATAAAACTCTTAAAGGACAGGCCGCTTGCGAAAACCCTTGCGGACGCGGCAAGGAAAAAAGTCGAGAAAGACTACAGCCTGGCGCGCATGGCCGAGAATACTATAAAGGTATACGAAGAGGCGTGCAAAAAGAAAAGGACCCTTATTATAAAAATAGGCGCGATAGGGGATGTGATCCTCGCCATCCCGAGCATCAGGGAGATCAGGAATAATTTTCCCGACGCGTTTATAAGCGTGCTTGTGGGAGTCGAATCCAGGCATGTATTGAAAAGATGCCCGTATATAGACGAGCTTATTTTTTATGATAGATATGGGAATGACGCAGGTCTCAGGGGGCTCTTAAAGGTGTCGGGCGTGGTAAAGCGCAAGGCATTTGATGTATCTCTGGATTTTCAGAATTCGAGGGCCAGCCATATTATCGCGTGGCTGGGCGCGGTCAAAAAACGCTATGGCTACAGTAATAATAAATTCGGGTTTTTTCTCAATAATAGATTGAAGCCTTTAATCATCGGCGTAGGCCCTGTCGAAGAGCAGTTCAGGGTGCTCAAGAAAGCGGGCATAAATACCATCGGCATTTCAAAACGCATGGAGCTCTGGCCCTGCAAGGAGGATTTTTCATATGTGGATGATTTTTTAAGAAAAGAGTGGTTGAGGGAAAACCAGTTGCTTGTTGGTATCAATATCGGCGGCAGCTGGAATACAAAGAGATGGCCTTTAGAGAATTTTGCAAGGCTCTCGGACATGCTGGCTGCTAAAGATATAAGGGTTGTTGTCACCGGTTCAAAGGAAGAGACTGATATTGTAAGGGAGTTTAAAGGCCTTACCCGCGCCAAGATCGTGAACGCGGTCGGGAAGACGACCTTGACGCAGCTAGCGGCGTTGATAAAAAAATGCAGGGTGTTTGTGACCAGCGACAGCGCGCCCATGCATATCTCTTCAGCCATGAACACGGATTTTATCGCGTTATTCGGCCCGACTGACTCAAGGAGACATTTTGAGCCGACTGAAAAAGGTGTTGTCCTGCAGAAAAAAGTGGACTGCGGCCCCTGCTATAAGCCCAGGTGCAAGAAGATCGTGTGCATGGAAAAGATCACAGTGGACGAGGTGTTTAAACTGGTGATGGAGAAGATAAAACAATAAGGGTTATCATATGAAGATATTATTATTAACAACTCATCTCAATATCGGCGGTATCGGGACGTATACGGTGAGCCTTGCAAAGGCACTAAAGGTAAAGGGCGAAGATGTGATCGTAGCTTCAAGCGGCGGCGTGCTTGTGTCTGAGCTCGCGGCAACAGGTGTCTCGCATGTAAAGCTCGACGTGCTTATAAAGTCTGAGCTGAGCCCAAAGGTCTTTGCCGCGGTTTTTGAGGTCAGAGGGATTGTCAAAAAAATGGGTATAGACGTGATACACGCGCAGACGCGCGTGACGCAGATCATAGGATTTTTCGCGTCAAAACTATCCAGGGTGGGATTTATTACGACATGCCATGGATTTTTTAGAAAAAATATCGGAAGAACCATACTGCCTGCCTGGGGCGATCGCGTGATAGCGATCAGCGAAGCAGTCCAGGGGCATCTAGTAAAGGATTTTCATGTATCCATGGACAGGATCTCTTTAATATACAATGGCATAGATGCAAAAAAGTATATAAGGGATCTTAAAGAGAATGAAAAGGATGACTTAAAGGATAGATTCGGCATCAGGAAAGACCATTCTGTCATAGGCACAGTGGCGAGATTCACGCCTGACAAGGGCCATGATGTGCTTTTGCGCGCACTTTACGAGATCCTGAAACAAAAACCAAATGTCCAGCTCGTGTTTGTCGGCGATGGAAAAGAGCGCTCAAAGGCCGTGGACCTGACACAGCGCCTGGGCCTGGCGGATAATGTGATATTTGTAAAATCCCAGATCAATACTGCAAATATATTGTCAGTCATGGATGTTTTCATGTTCACGCCTGAGAGAAAGGAAGGGCTTGGCCTCGCTGTTTTAGAGGCAATGGCTGCCGGAAAACCGGTCGTCGCCACAAATGTCGGAGGGGTTTCGAGTATTGTAAAGAACGGCGTGAACGGATTTTTGGTGGAGCCATCCAGGCACGAGCTTTTGGTCGAGCCGACAATCAGGCTTTTAAAGGACAAGGAGCTTTACCAGAAAATGGCGCAGGCCGCGAGGGAAGCGGTCATACAAAAATTTTCTATCAATGGCATGGCGGATAAAGTAGAAGGAGTGTACAAGGAGGTTACGGAAGGTTGCAAATGAAAAGATACAGACGTTTTTTAGTTTTAGCAGTCGTGATTCTCTTTGTAATCGCTGGATTTTTGTGGGCGCGCAGTCAGTATGTCGTGCCTATTATCATGTATCACAGGATCGATGATAAAGCGTCTCTATCCTGCCTCAGCGTTTGTCCAGAGAGCTTTGAAAGGCAGATGCGGTTTTTAAAGGAGCGCGATTATAATGTCGTGAGACTCGAGGAGATACCGGATTTAATAAGGAATAAAAAGGTTCCACGTAAAACTATTGCTATTACATTTGATGATGGTTATGAAAATAATTACACCTGTGCCTACCCTGTTTTAAAAAAGCTTGGCCTGCCAGCCACGATTTTTATAGTGCCTGCGCTTATTGGAAGAGACGGATATCTCACATGGGACCAGGTGATCGAGATGTCCGAGAGTAGCGTGGTATCTATCGGGAATCACACGATGACGCACGCGTATCTGCCGGATCTGGCAGAGCAGAAATTAGAGATGGAGATTTCAGATTCAAAGCGCGCGATCGAGAGCCACATTAGAAAAAAGATTTTCTCATTTAGCTATCCGACAGGCGGCTTTAATGATTACGTAAGGAATAAGGTCGAAAAAACAGGTTACGCGATCGCGGTAGCCACAAATCCAGGCAAGGATTACCCGAAGCATGACCTTTTTGCAATGAAACGTCTTCGCATCTCGCAGACATCGGACAGCTTGCTTGTCTTCTGGATAGAGACATCCGGGTTTTACACGTGGATAAAGGAACACAGGGACGAGGATTGATGAAACGGATACTTATTGTTAATGTAAACTGGCTCGGGGATACACTTTTTGCTACCCCTTTTATAAGTGCAATTAAAGAGAATGTCCCCGATTCGTACGTGGCCGTACTAACGCACTCGAGGTGCGAAGAGGTCCTGGAAGGCAACCCTTACATAGACGAGATCATCACATATGACGCAAAGGGCCGCCACAGCCATCTTTTGGGAAGGTTTTTGCTTGTCTCGCAGCTAAAGGCAAAAAACTTTGACACGGCGTTTATATTGCGTAAATCACTGAGTCGAACAATGTTACTTTTTCTTTCAAAGATACCGGAGCGAATAGGCTATGATAACAAGAAATCAGGATTTTTGCTGACAAAAAAGATCCCCGCGCCAAAAAAGAATATACACAAGGTGGAATATTTTCTGGGTCTTGCCAGAGGCGCTGGCCTGAAACCAAAAAGCGTAAACTATGAGTTTTTTGTCTCTGAAAGCGACAGGACCATGGCGTCTAAAATATTAAAAGAAGCAGGCCTTAAGGATAAAGAGGATTTTATAGTACTGAACCCGGGCGGCAACTGGGATCTGAAATGCTGGCCTGCCGGGAATTTTGCAAGATTAGGAGACGAGATCGTTGATAGGTTTAACGCCAGGGTTGTTTTGACCGGCGCGAAAAAAGATATCGAGCTGTGCAGGAAGATCTCAGGGGTGATGAAGAACAAGCCTTTTTTATTGTGCGGCAAGACGAGCCTGAAGACCCTGGGCGCTGTTTTTCAAAAGGCGAAAAAGGTCGTTTCTAATGACTCCGGGCCCATGCATATTGCTGTGGGCGCGGGAGCCTTTGTTATCGCGTTATTTGGCCCGACATCTTCGCGCATAACAGGACCTTATGGCAGCGGCACGTACAAGATCCTGGAGAAGGACGTCGGCTGCCAGATCCCCTGCTACAAACTTTCATGCAAAGACAATAAATGCATGAGCGCGGTAACCGTGGAAGAGGTGCTGGAGGCGCTGGCGTGAAGATACTTTTTATAACACTCAGCAATATAGGCGACGTGATCCTGACATTGCCGGTTTTATCCGGACTAAAGGATAATTTTCCCGGCGCGAAAATAGATGTGATGGTAGGGCCGCGGCCAAAAGAGACCTTTGCAAAAGACCCGGGAGTAAACAGGATCTTTGTGTATGACAAGCATGCTGATTTAAAGACGAAATTATATTTTATTAAAACATTAAGGACCCAGAAGTATGACCTGGCAGTGGATATGAGGACGAGCCTGATACCGATTCTGATCGGCGCTAGAAAAAGGTCGAGATTATTTTCAATAAATAAAACCAGGGCCATGCACAAAAGAGAAGTGCATTTAAATAAATTAAAGGAGCTGGGAATCGAATGTAGGCCCAGGCAGAATATTTTTATTGATGAGGAAGACAGGAAAGGCGTGGCCGGGCTTCTCGAGGCAAAGGGCGTAAAAGAGGGGGATGCGATCATAGGCGTGAGCCCGTCATGCCGCAGTCTTTTAAAACAGTGGCCCACAGATGGGTTTATAGATGTCATGCATGACCTCTTAAGACAGGGGGATTCCAGGGTTGTTTTAATAGGTGATAGTGCCCAGAAAAAGATTTCTAAAAAAATAACAGATGCTATAGCGAGCGAAAACCTGATCGACCTGACAGGAAAAACAGATCTAAGCCAGCTTTTTGCATTGATAGAGCGCATGAAGCTGCTTTTGACATGTGATTCTGCGGCGCTGCATATTGCCTGCGACCTCGGCGTGAGGGTAGCGGCTATATTCGGGCCAACAGATCCAGGGGAGTACGGCCCTACAGGTAAGGACGACGTGGTTATACGAAAGGACCTTAAATGTTCTCCCTGCAAAAAACCGCGCTGCAGGTTCAACCACGAGTGCATGAAAGACCTTAAACCTGGGCAGGTTTTAGCAGTGTTGGTTGGGTCGAAGTTGGTCGAGGCGAAACCTCGACCATTTAAAATGGTCGAGGTTTCGCCTCGACCAATTATAAAGCGAATATTGATCACGAGAACAGACAGAATAGGCGACGTGGTGCTTTCCACGCCTACGATTACTGCTAGCCGCAAGGCCTTTCCGAACGCGTATATTGCTGTAATGGTCTCGCCAAAGACAAAAGAGATCATCGTGGGCAATCCGTATATCAATGAGGTGATCGTTTGCGATAAAAAAGGTATTTTTCAGACGCTGCGTTTTGCAAAATGGCTTAAAAATAAAAAATTTGACCTTGCGCTGATCCTGCATTCTACAAACAGGGTCAACCTTATTTCGTTTTTAGCCGGCATACCAAAAAGAGTGGGGTACGCGAGAGGTAAGATGGATTTTCTTTTGACGAATAGATTGTCTTATAAAAAGAGGCTTGGCGAAAAGCACGAGACTGAATATTCGCTGGATGTTTTGCGGTCTATCGGGGTTGATGCGAGGATCTCGCCGCTTATTATGTCTGTCAAGAAGGAGAACGAAAAGAACGCAGGGGATCTGCTCAGGGAAAACGGGCTGCGCCAAGGTGAGAAGTTTATAGTCCTGCATCCTGGCGCGAGTTCTGTTTCAAAGATGTGGCCCCATGAGAATTTTGCAAAGGCCGCTGACATTTTAATAGAAAGATTTGGTGTGCGAGCTTTATTGATTTCAGCTCCTGAACACGTAAAGATAGGCGAGAAGGTCATGTTTTCGATGAAAAATAAGCCGGTATTTTTGTGCGGCAGGACATCTCTCGGGGATCTGGGCGCATTGTTTAAGAAGGCGAGTTTATTTATTTCAAATGATTCAGGCCCTGTCCACATAGCATGCGCAATTGGTACACCGGTAATATCTATTTTTGCGAGAAATGAAAAAGGCCTTAGTCCTGAGAGGTGGGGGCCGCTCGGGGACAAGAGCGTGGCGCTTCATAAAGATGTGGGCTGCGTCAAGTGCCTTGCGCACAATTGTAATAAAGGCTTTTTGTGCATCAGATCAGTGACCGTGGAAGAGGTAGTGGAAAAGGCCAGCGAATTATTATGAGACCGAAAGCAATATTTATATTTATTTTGATATTTTTTATATCCGGGTGCGGGTTTCTGGGAAAGTATAGGGTCATACGCAAGTCAGAAGAGTTTGATATAAAGGCCCCGCCGGAAAAATTACAGGTAGGCGAGAGGCTTACATACAAGGCAGAATGGCTGGGCCTGGATGTCGGTATAGCGACGCTGAGTGTAGAAGAGATCACAGAAAGAAACGGGCGCAAGGTTTATAAGATATATGCTCATGCAGAGAGCGCGCCGATTATATCAAAGATTTACAAGGTCGAGGACGAGATATTCACGTATCTGGACGTGGAAGAGTTTTATCCTGTGAGGTTTGAGAAAAAGCAGAGGGAAGGCGGCTATCGCTCAGACGAATATATTGATTTTTATCAGAAAAAAGGAAAGGCGATTTACTTTTCGCGGCTCAACCACTCTAAAAAGGAATTTGATATACCCATGCGCGTACAGGACCCGCTCAGCATCATGTATTATTTCAGACTGCAGGACGTGAATGTTGGAAAATCAATTTTTGCGAATATGAGCGCTGATGAAAAGAATTATCTGCTGGAGGCAAAGATCCACAAGAAAGCCATTATAAATATTAAAGGTGTCGGCGAATGGGATGCGTTCATGGTGGAGCCGTTGCCGTGGTTTCAGGGCGAGGTAAAACGAAAGGCAAAGGTCACCGCGTGGTTTTCAGCAGACCAGAAACGCATCCCGCTTCTCATGGTCACAAGCGGCATACCTTTAGTGGGCACTATCACCATAACGCTTCAAAAAATCGAGCAGCTTGACACCCATGAGTAATGGTGTTAAAATACTCTGATAAGTCGAGGGGAATATATGTCTAAAGATAAGATAGATATGGATTTAGCAAAATTAAAGACCTATCCGATATCCAAAAGAAAGAGTAGGGTCAGGCGCCAGGATTTTGCAAAGCCTGCTTCAAAGGGCGCGAGCTTCTCTGATTTTTACGATTCCCTTCCCAATGTACTCGCGGCAAATGATTTAAAGCAGGTCGTGGATGCGATAATCTCTGCCCGCAAAAAGAAAAAACCTGTCATAGCGATGATGGGTTCTCATGTGATCAAATGCGGACTTAATCCGGTCATAATCGAGCTTATAAAAAAAGACATTATTACTGCGATCGCGTTGAATGGTTCGGGCGCGATCCATGATTTTGAGATAGCGCTTATTGGCAAGACTTCAGAGGATGTCGAGGAAGGGCTGAAGGATGGGAGTTTTGGCATGGCAAAAGAGACTGCGTTGTATCTGAACGGCGCAATAGGCGAGGCAGTGGAAAAAGACATCGGTGCTGGCCATGCGATCGGTGAGGTGATAAAAGAGGAAAAACTCACCTTTAAGGATCTGAGTCTTTTATATAATTGTGTTAAGGAAAATCTGCCGGCTACCGTGCATATTGCCATAGGTACTGACATTATCCATCAGCACCCGAGCGCTGACGGCGCGAATCTGGGTGAGTCTTCGCTCAGGGATTTTCACAATTTCATAGAGGTGGTTTCAGGACTTGGCGACGGAGGGGTAGTGCTCAATATCGGTTCGTCAGTGATCCTTCCGGAGGTATTTTTAAAGGCGCTGAATGTTGCCAGAAATCTCGGGCACAAGGTAAGGAATTTTACAGCATGTAATTTTGACATGATACATCATTATAGGCCCTATCAGAATGTAGTGAAGCGGCCGATAAAATCAGGCGGTGCGGGTTATACGATTATCGGACAGCACGAGATAATGATCCCGCTACTGGCCCAATCCATCCTCGATCTTATCTGACCCCTCGACAAGCTCGGGGCAGGCAAACTTGACACGCACGATTTGTCAGATAAGGAAAAAAGGCATAGATGTCGAAGAAGATTATAACAAAATTTAATAAAGTCAATGTGCTTGTCGTGGGAGATCTCATACTGGATGAGTTCCTGTGGGGCGACGTATCAAGGATCTCGCCAGAGGCGCCTGTGCCTGTGGTGTGGGTGCAGTCAGAATCCTTTATGCCGGGCGGTGCGGCAAACGTGGCCAACAACATCCACGCGCTTGGCGGCAAGGTGTACCTGGCAGGCGTTATCGGCATGGATGAGCGCGGCAGGATCCTTACAGACGAGCTACGAAAGAAAGGCATGGACGTAGAAGGAATAGTCGTGGACGGCGAACGACCGACCACACTCAAGACGAGAGTTATCGCACATCACCAGCAGATAGTAAGGATTGACAAGGAAAAAATGCACGGTCTGGCTGACGGGATCATTGACCAGATCATTGATTATATAAAGGAAATAATAAGTGACATCGACGCTATCATAATAGAGGATTATGGCAAGGGTGTTGTGACGCCGCGGCTTTTGCAGGAGATCTTACGGCTGGCAAAGAGGCATAAAACGATTGTGACAGTGGATCCGAAAGAAGAGCACTTTCATTATTATAAAGGCGTTACAGTTGTTACGCCAAATTATCACGAGGCAGCAAAGGCGCTTGGAATAAAAGCCGATGGTCCTGGCGATATCCAAAAAATAGGCAAGACATTGGTCAAAAAATTAAAATGCGAGGCGGTCCTTATCACATTGGGCGAGAATGGCATGCAGCTTTTT
>CAZBAQ010000008.1:0-13730 GCA_964489855.1 uncultured Planctomycetia bacterium
CCTGCGCCTTTATCATCATGCGTCTAATAAGGAACTCTTGCGAGACCTGTATGACAGGTTCGGGATAATGGTTATCATGGGTAATCTGCTCGGAGCGTATACGGTTGGGTCTGGCGCGAACTGGTACGAGGGCACTGATTATGAAAATCCAGACCAGAGAAAGAATATGATGGACAGCGTCCGCAAGATGGTAGAAGAACACAAGGACGAGTCGTATGTGTTATTCTGGATGCTCGGGAATGAAAATAATTACGGCGTCGCGAATAATGCCAAGGAAAAACCCGATGCATATTATAAGTTTGTCAACGAGGTCGCGCAGATGATAAAGACGATTGACAGGGATCATCCAGTGGCTGTCTGTAGCGGCGATCTGTTATTTCTAGATGTGTTTGGCGAGAACTGTCCTGACGTTGATATTTACGGTTCCAATGCTTACAGGGGTGAGTATGGTTTTGGCAGGAGTTTCTGGGAGAATGTAAAGGATGTATGCGATAAACCAGTCATAATTACAGAGTATGGTTGTCCGAGCTACATGCAGGAAAAGTCAAAGGAATTTGTAGAGGCGAAACAGGCAGAATATCTAGAGGGAAACTGGAAGGATATATTCTATAATTCAGCAGGCCGCAAGGGCATTGGCAATGCAATAGGAGGAGTTCTTTTCGAATGGCTGGATGAGTGGTGGAAGGCGTACGAGCCGGCCTTGCATGATACGACAAGAAACTGGTCAGGCCCTTTTCCAGACGGGTGGAATTACGAGGAATGGCTGGGCGTGGCTGGCCAGGGAGATGGTAAAAACAGTCCGTTCTTGAGACAGCTTAAAAAGGCATATTTTGTTTATCAAGAAATGTGGACGCGTTGAAAGGGGGTGAGGTAATTAGCGAACAGCAAACAGCGAACAGTGGTCAGCGTTGGTTAAAAAAAATTACAAGGAGGGTGGACATGAAGAAAAGTTTAAGCTTAACATTGTTGGTGATGGCAGGGCTTGTATTGTTTAGCATCGCGAGTTGTGGCGGGTCAAGCGACAGGGAATACGCGCAGGACACCACGCAGGCAGAATATGATCAATACGCTCAGGCAGATTATTCTTACGATGAGTATGATGATGAGTATGATACTTATGCAGAGGAAGAGCCAAGCGCAACTTCTTTTACTACGTTTCCTGTTTACAGCGATGGAAGATCTCCCGACAATCACTATATCCCTTCGGGATACATGGGAGACTATTCTGATATAGCTATCGATGCATCCAGTTTTGAAGCTCCTCACAGTGGTTCTACATGTATAAAGATAGTCTATAGCAATGCTTCAAACCAGGGCGCAAGATGGGCCGGTCTCTACTGGCAGAATCCGGCAAATAACTGGGGTGACAGAAAAGGCGGGTTTGACCTGACTGGCGCTACCAAGCTCTCGTTCTGGGCAAGAGGCGAGAATGGCGGTGAGAGGGTAGAGGAGTTCAAGGTAGGCGGCATAACCGGACTTTATCCTGATTCAGATATAGCTGGTATAGGGCCGGTGCTTTTGACGACAGAGTGGAAACAGTACGAGATAGACCTGCGGGGCAAGGACCTCAGTTATATCAGCGGAGGATTTGCCTGGGCGACTAATCTGGACGTAAATCCAGAAGGCGCCACGTTTTATCTGGATGATATAAGGTACGAATAACGAAGAATGGTCGAGGCGAAACCTCGACCAACTCTTTGGTCGAGGTTTCGCCTCGACCAAAGGACTAAGAGCAAGATATGAAAAAAATCATTATAGCAGTAGTTTGTATAATGCTATTGATTTCAGCGATATTTGTTGTGTTGAGCAAAATTACCCCGCAAGGGGTTTATATAAAAACCCTTGAAAGTAACCGCTTTCAGTTAATAGTAAATGGCAGGCCCTATATAGTCAAGGGCATGGTGTACAGCCCTGTACCTGTAGGTAGAAACCATGCCTATGATTTTTGGGGCGACCCGGAAAAGCCGCATATCTATGACGGTAAACTTATGAAGGCTATAGGCGTCAATACTATAAGAGTCTATCAGCCAGGCAAAGATCCTGCTAAGACAAAGGAAGTCATGCGTGACCTTTACGATAAATTCGGGATCCGCGTGGTCATGGGGCATTGGCTTGGCTTCTGGGATGACCCGAACTATGCAGATATAGGTTTTCGCGAAAAAGTAAAAAAAGATGTCTCGCGGATGGTAAATACCTATAAAGATGAAAAAGGGATCCTGTGCTGGATACTGGGAAACGAGAATAACCTATCTTTTTCCTACAGCCCGCAGACATTGAATCTCTGGACGAATGCTGAGATAGAGGCATTGGACGATCCTTATTTAAAAAGACAGGCAAGGGCAAAGATCTATTATTCTTTTGTAAATGAGATCAGTCGCGAGATTCACGAGATAGATCCTGATCATCCGGTAGTCCTGGCCAATGCAGAGCTTACCGATATAGATGTGGCTAGTAAGGTCACTCCTGATGTCGATATACTGGGGAGCTCTATATATAGAGGTAAGGCATTCGGAAGTTTTTTTAGGGAAGTCGCGATGAAATTCAAAAGGCCTGTACTTATAATAGAATTTGGCTGCGACAGGTATAATTCATTTTTGAATGAGGAGGATGAAGGCATCCAGGAGGAATTTATAGAGGCGGAATGGAAAGAGATAGCGAAAAATACATTTGAAGGCAGCGGCATTGGGAATTGCCTCGGAGGTTTTGTTTTTGAGTGGACAGACGAATGGTGGAAATTCAATGAAGAGAACAGCCCCGGTTGGAATATACACGATACAGCCAGCAGCTGGTCCAACGGGGCGTATTATTTCGATATAAAGGCGCCCCAGAATTTGAATATAAATGAGGAGTGGTGGGGCGTTTGCGCTTTAGAAAAACGCCAAGGGCTTGACGAACGTAGGCCCACTAAGGCATACTTTAGGTTAAAGGAACTATGGAGATAAACAGATCCTATATAATTAATGTGTTATTGGTATGTACAATTTTATTTTTATGTTGGGGTCTGCCCTCGTATGCCCAGGAACAGTACGTGGCTGAGAGCTTCGGTCTGTATAGCAAAGGTATAGATTATTATCATGCTGGAAACCTCTACGAGGCAAAAGAGATCCTCGAGAGGGCTGTTAAGCTTGACCCGCGCAATGACGAGGCCCAGGGATATCTTGATCTCGTGAATGCAGAGCTGAGGATGCGGGCGAGGGGCCAATTTGATTACTATCAAGGAGAAGGCGAATTGAAAAGGGAGAGCGAGTCCTTTGATTATTCCGGAGAAATCAGCGACGACCCGGAATATTATGATGAGCCGGAGTTTAAAGAGGAATATGACCATAGTTATTACGAGCCGGAATACAAAGAAAAATACGAGGATGATTATTTTGAGCCGGAGCAAGGGTCTGGTTATCCAGTATATAGCGAGGATAAAGTCAAGGCAGTGGCAGATGCATTGAATAAAACTATCTCGCCTGCCGAGATACGCGGCGAATACAAGATGGCGTTTGGCGCGACTGCAGACGACCTGATCTGGAAGGACGCGAATGGCGACTACAACGAGCGCAACTTCAGGATGATAGACCATAATTTTCCAAAGACGAATACATTTGATACAAAGGTATATGACAGGTTCAAGGTGGTCTTTGATACAAATACGAAGGAGCAGGGTCTCAATTTTCATTCTGATATTACGGTGGACCCGTGGAGCTTTGTCGGGAAGACTGATAAGTTTACTGTTTCGGATGGTTCTGCCACAGACAGGGTCGAGTTAGAACTTAAGTACTGGTCCGGGACGCGGAGCACGATTAACGAAGTGTTTTACACATCTGATTATAATTACAAGTTTGACGCCCTGGAGTATAAGGTTACAGACGGTAAGATACCTGCCTTCATAGCTGCCAGCAGGGATCATAATAATGCCGTGATCCATACTTATTCCATACCTGAGCAGGATGTGGATTTTACGTTCCAGCCGATTAGAGAAATGTGGTTTGATTTTAACAGCGACGACTATAAATTAAAGATATTTCCATTCGCATTAGAGGACCAGGCGCTTTCCTCGGATGATCCATTAGGTCTTTCAAATCATCATATTTACTGGGAACCCAGCCCGTGGCTTGACGACTGGGTACCAGGACATCTAAATACAGGATCTAGTCCAGATGACTTCTGGCGCGGCAGGTGGTCAGATGACCTTTCGTTTTTTACAAGAGACAGTGATCTGAAAAGACTTACTGCGTTAAGAGGCGTTTCCTTTGAGGCAGGAGAACTCTTTGGCAATACAGGACTTTCTGCGACTATAGCGACGCCAAAAGGACTATGGCAGGATTACGGGAGCGTGACTTCATTACCAGGTGCGGTAAGGACAAAGACATACATAAATGATGAGCTTATGCTGGGTTTCACAGATACATTTAGAGCAGGATATAATGACGGCAAGACCGATTCCTATAACTATACCTCCGGCATCGATGTAAGTTATGATATTAATCCTTTGACAAATATAGTCGCTGAAGCAGCTGTCAGTAAAAGCGAGGATGACAAGACAGACACTACTTATAAGACAGAAGAGGACGGCACATCAGCTCATATCGCGCTTAAGAGGCAGACTGGTTTTGGAGAGGCCAGGATCGCTTTCACGCACATGGACAAGGATTTTGAAGCAGGCCTTTCAAATTACAAAGAGACAAGAAGGGACCAACACTGGGGCCGGCATATCCATTTTGAGGTACCGCTGGAATGGACCACATGGGGAGAGGACCCGTTTACATATTATGATATGGAGCCTTTTAAGATAGGTGATGGTATAGATGCGGGCAGGAAGGTAGTTAATTTTAGACTGGATACAGAAGAGGCATTTGGCGGCAGGATGGATAATTTGATAGACTATAGATACGTGAGGGATTCTGACAATAAGTATGTCGAAGGCGTTTTCAGGGATGAAAATGCCTTCAGGATTAATCCTGAGTGGACTTCAAGGTTTTTGATGATATATCATGACCTTCCCAAGACAAAGGCGGGGATAGATCCTGTAAAGTATGATTCAGACACGGGAGACTTTTACGTGAATTCAGCCATAGAAGACAACGAGGATCCTTCCGTGTCTACTTATTCTGTCGGCCTTGAATTTGAGCCATCCGAATGGATAAGCATCTTCGGTATATATGAAAATACAAATGACTCTACCTTTGCCACAGACAATCACCCCAGAGATCTTTTAGAGAATTATAGCTTTGTCACTGAGACTATAGACGGAGACGTATATAGAAATAAAAACCCCTTCCTGTATTCGCAGGGATATTTTGATCTGCCGCCATACGAGCGTTTCAATATTTATAGAGCCGGGATTTCACTAAAGCCGTCGGAAAGTCTGGGCGTAGATTTCGACTATACCAAGAATGACTTTAAATTTGCACAGAGCATAGATAACAACATGAACCACTTTGGCACGACCTTAAAATATAAATTTAATAATAAGTTAACGGGATTTTTAAAATATACTTTTTCAAAGGCGTATAATCTTTACAGACTGAATACGAGCGGGGATTTGAAATACGAGAACCATCATAATATATTTGCGGAGCTGAATTATAGCGTGACCGAATACGGACTTCTGGTTATACAATTTGGTGAGGGCAATGTTATTTCTCCGGCATTAGGTTCTACAGCAAGCCCTTACGGGGAGTTTTATCCCGCGCTAGACACGCAGCACATATTGCGTATTTATTATAACGGGAGATTCTAATTAAAAAAAGGAGGGGGATATGGCTATCAAGAAAAACAGGGTCTTTGAGTCACATTCGTTATCAGACCACGAGAAAAAGAATTTTTCCATACTGGAGTTGATTCGCAGGAACGGACCTATTACCAGGGCGGATATTTCAAAGACAACAGACCTTAATATAGTCACAGTCTCAAATTATATAAATACCTATATAAATGAAGGTCTGGTCGCTGAGGGCGGCATGGAGGCCTCTTCAGGAGGAAGAAAGCCGACCCTTGTCAGGTTAAGGGAGGACCATGGCTATGCCATAGGGCTTGATCTTGGTCATACTGGCGCTCAAGGTTCTACTATGGTGGGGTTAGTTACAGACCTTTCAGGAAGGATAATCGCCAGGATTGAAAAGCCAAGGGAAAAAGACTCTATGGACAGGATCATTGATAAATCCCTGGACCTTATGGAAGAATTAATGAATAAAAAAGGCGTTGGCAAGGATAAGATCAAGGGTGTGGGTATAGCTGTAGGCGGAGTTATAGATGATAAGCTTGGCACAGTAAGAGATTCCTCCAAGGACGGGATACGCACTAGTTATGTGTCTATAAAAGGTCTTATCGAGCAGAGATTCAGCATACCGTCGTTTTTAGGAAATGATGCTACCTTTGCCGCATTCGGGGAAAAGATGTACGCGCTTCCAATGGATGTGGAGGATGTAATTTACATGTATTCTGATGTAGGGAGCGGGATCATAATAAAGGGAGGCATCTATTGTGGCGCGAGCGGCTCAGCAGGCGAGATCCGTATTAATTATCCGCGAAATGGAGAATACTTGAGGCTTTCAAAAAACCTCTCGTTTTTACTGCCATTAGGACTGGACCTGGGGCTGGTAAGCCAGGCAAAGAAACTTATAAAAGACGAAGGTGTAAAATCAAACATAGCAGGGTCTTCGGCAAAAGAGCTCAATGCGATAACAGTTGAAGGTATAATAGAAGCGGCAAAGTCCGGCGATACGCTTGCAATAGAGCTTTTAGAGGACGCGGCTGTTAACATGGGGGTAAGGGTGGCGTATCTAACCAACCTTTTTAACCCGGAGATAGTTATAATAGGCGGAGGCATTGAAAAATCAGGTAGTTTATTCCTGGAACCATTGAGAAGGACAGTCAGAAAATGGGCATTTGAGGAGCCTGCTAATGCAGTAAAGATAATACCCGCGCATCTTGGTAAGGATTCTGCTGCTTTAGGCGCCGCAAGCATGGTTATAAAGGATGTGTTTATAAAGGTGTAACCGTATCAAGACCGTATCACGGGGCCTACTATTGACAAAATAATAATAATATGATATACTTCTCCCTTACAAGGAGAAGAAATGCGTATCAAGCGTATCATATTATTATATCTTTTTGTAATTGCTGCAGTTACATTAGTAAATCCGACCGTATCACTCTCTAATCTTCCCAAAGAAGAAATAATTTCCCAGTATATAATAAATCTATCAAATGATATATATAAATCCATGGACAGGCCTTTAGATTCTATGCTGTCAGGCTCAAAGGGAGAGTTGAGATTAGGGCTTTTTCTTTCACCTTGGGGAGAATTAAAAGATGCTAAGGTGTCTGAATCCTCAGGCAATAGGGAGCTGGACAATGTGTGTCTGAGAACAGTGTGGATATATGACAGGTACCAGCCGTTTCCTGAAGAGCTGGGGGATAATGATCGCTGGATAGATGTGCCGATAATCTTTGAGGTCAGGGAATCCATGGTTGAACCGTGGTTTTCTGAAAGTGTTAGCGGATCTATGAAAAGTCCTGTAGAGCAGCCTAAGTTTTTTGTTGGAGTAGGTATAGATGAGGCAGTGGATATAGCGCTGGAGAATGATATGGCGTCAAGGATTGCGGAAGAGGAAATAAGTCTTTCAAGGCTTAAGATACGGGAGGCGCGAAGAGCACTTTATCCAGCAGCAAGCCTGAATTTTATGGAGACTACGGGAAAGACTACTGCAGAGACTCAGGATTTTACGGATAAGGAATACAAGTTGAAATTTGAACAGCCGTTATATTATGGTTGGAGGCTTCAATATGCGGTTGATCAGGCGATCTCGAATATGAAGGCGTCTACTTATAACTATGATAAGATCCAGCAGGATCTGAGGGTAGAGGTTGAAATAGCGTTTTATTCGTATCTGGCTACAAAGGCGAATGTGAAGCTGCAGGAATCACTTTTGAAAGAGGCCAGGGGGATTTTTGACAGGGCAAAGAAGCGATTTGATCTTGAGCTGAGCACAAAGGCTGAGTTTATGCAGGTGGAGTCCCAGATGATGCAGATCAGCTATCAGCTCTTATCCAGCGAGAATGATATGGAGATCGCAAAGCTTACTTTGATGCAGGCCATGAATGTCAAGGATGCCGGGGGACTGGCAGACATAGATACTGATTTAGAGTCTCTTGATATGTTGATGCCCGTGGATGTAGATATTTCACTGGAGGATTGCGTGGCGCTGGCTTATAGAAGCAGACCTGATCTGAGGATAAAAGAACACATGCTCGATTTCAATGAATACGAACGCAAGATCGCCTTGTCCAAGGACCAGTTCAAGGTAGATCTTACAGGGACATATGGCCGCTCTGGCGGGGCGTATGAAACCGAGTCTTTAAACATGGATAAAGACTGGTATTTTGGACTAAAGGTGTCAAAACCGCTTGGCGGCAATAGCCTGGCCGCTTCTTATACAAAAGAGGAGACCAGTGAAAAACATGGCCAGACCTCGAGGACAGACTCGATCAGCAGATCACTGGAATTAGGGATCCTTGATAATCTACAGAGTTTTTCTGAAAAGAAATCAGCTTCAATAGCATTGAAGAAGGCGGCTGAGGAGCTGGAGAATACCAAGAATGCCATTTATAAGGAAGTAAAGGAGTCGTATTTGAATTATAAAAAGGGCTTTATCCAGGCGCAGACTAATTTTAATAAGATCAAGCATAAGGAAGAGGAGCTTAAGATCGCAAAGGCCCGCGCAGAGTTGAATGAGGTGCCTGCTTCAGAGTTATTAAAGGCGCATATAGAGCTTACGGATGAAAAGTCGTATTACATAGAGGCGCTGGGGAGCCTGTATCAGTCTCTGGCCAGGCTGAACAAGGCCTCGGGCTATAGTTTATTTTTGGATAATGACAATTTCAGGCTGGCTAAATATCAATAGAGGTAGCTGATATGAAAAAATCAAAGAAACTATTAGTCGGGTTTATACTTCTGTGGGTGGTAGGGTTTGCAGTAGTGTGGGGGATAACGCTTTCCAAGAAGATGTCGATCGGGAAGATGAAATTGCCAGGATTTCTTTCTGGGCTCAAGGCTCCGGGCTCGAAGCTCGAGGGGGCTGGAGATATTACTGGGATGCCGGAATTTGGTAAAGCTGGTCCGGGTCCGGCTAGCGAGAAAGTGCCTGTGCGGGCGTACAGGATAAGCCTTATGGATTTCAAGGATGATCTGCCGGTAATGGGCACTGTAAAAGGGGCGTTAGAGATAGAGCTCAAGTTTGAGATAAACGGCACGATAGAATCCATGAATTTCAGGGAAGGCGATATTATCTATACAAAAGACTTGATAGCGACGCTGAAGCAGAAAGACGCGCAGCTAAAAGTAGATTATTCTAAAAGTAAGTTAGAGTCTGCAAAGACGCAGTCTCTTGCCGCGCAGAAGAAACTCGAGATACACAAAAATCTTTACGAGATAGGCGGTATTATAAAGGCAAAATTAGAAGAAGTGGAGCTGGAAGCCAAGGGTGCTGAACTCCAGGTCAAATCAGCCATGGTCGAACTTGAATCAGCAGAGGCGGAATTCGATAAGACATATCTCTATGCCCCGCGCGATGGTGTGCTGGGTTCAAGGGATGCTGAGGTAGGTGAATTCGTCACGCCCAATGACAAGGTCGCCACTCTATACGATATCATGGAGGTCTTTGTAGAATTAGGTATTGTGGAAAAAGATATTGATAAGATCGCGCTCGGTCAGGCCGTTAAAGTTACAGTGGATGCGTATCCAGGCATGAATTTTGCAGGTACGGTAGACAATGTCTTTCCGATAATCGAGGGCAAGTCTAGGACGCTTACCGTAAGGGTGAGGATAGCGAATGAAAACGCGATGCTTCTGCCGGGCATGTTTGCGAGGGCCATGATTACGGTCGCTGAATTTGACGATGCTATAGTCGTGCCGAGTATAAGTTTAAATAAAGAAGAGGGCGGGTATACTATTTTTACTATCGATGATAACAATACTGTTCGCCCAAGACCTGTAGAGGTCGCATATGTTACTACTGACTATACTGTCATCGCTTCCGGTCTTTATGAAGGCGAGGTAGTAGTCACTGACACGCCGCAGGAACTCAAAGACGGTTTGTCTGTCGATGTCATAGAAATACAGGAGAGTGGTGTCGAGGAAGAGGAATGAGACTTCCAGAATTTTCAGTAAACCGGCCTGTCACAACATCTATGTTCTTTATAGGGATATTGATGCTGGGCCTTATATCACTGACGCGCCTGCCGCAAGAACTGTTTCCCTCCATTACCTACCCTCAGCTCACAATAGTCACGATCTATGAAAACGCCGCGCCTGAAGAAGTAGAAACGCTTATTACGAAGATAATAGAAGAAGCGGTCGGCACAGTATCCAATCTAAAGCGCATAAGCTCTATATCAAAGGAAGGCGTTTCTATAGTCACTGCTGAATTCGGCTGGGGTGCCAATATGGATTTCGCGTCGCTGGGCGTTCGCGAGAAGATAGATCTTATAAAAGAGAGGCTGCCGCTCGGGTCCGCTGACCCCATAGTAATGAAATTCAATCCTTTCGAACTCCCCGTGCTTACACTCAGTATCACAGGCAACAAGACCCCTGCCGAGCTTTTAAGGCTTTCAAGAAAATTCATAAAAGACGAACTTGAAAAAGTGGAAGGCGCGGCCTCCTGCAATATCAGCGGCGGCCTGGAAAGGGAGATACTTGTCGCAGTGGATGAAGGAAGGCTGGCCGCTTCCAAACTTTCAATAACAAAGATAGTTGACGCCTTAAAATCCTCCAATCTGAATTATCCTGCCGGTACAATAGAAGAACATTTTTACGAATATCTCATAAGGACAATGGGTGAATTCAAGGTAGTCCCTGATATAAGAGAGACAATCGTGGGCAAGGATCAGATAGAGACAGAGACGCCTTTGAGGCAGCGACAGGAAGCACCCGAAAAAGAATTACGCCTTATATACCTGAAGGATGTTGCCCGGATAAGGGACACCTTTCAGGAGCGCACAAGCATATCCCGTTATAATGGCCAGGAAAACATCTCGATATCAGTGCAGAAACAGGCAGGCACCAATACTATACGCGTCGCGCAAAAGGTAAGGGATAGACTGGATGTTATAAAAAGGGATCTGCCTGACGGCATGGACGTCAGGATAATCTATGACCAGTCTATATTTATAAAACGGTCCATACGCGGGGTCATGGACGCGGCGGTCCAGGGAGGTTTTCTGGCGTTCCTGGTGCTTTTTATATTTTTAAGGAATGTAAAGGCGTCTTTGATAGTCGCTGGCTCAATGCCTATTTCTATAATGGTGGCTTTCAGCTTGATGTATTTCAACGGTATAACCCTCAACATGCTTTCGCTGGGAGGCCTGGCCCTTGGCATAGGAATGCTCGTGGATAATGCCATAGTGGTCATTGAAAATATATACAACAAGCTGCAGAAAAAAATTGATATAAAAGAGGCCAGTAAAACCGGGGCCAACGAAGTCGCGGCCTCGATATTTTCTTCAACGCTTACAACAGTGGCAGTATTTTTGCCGATGGTGTTTGTAGTCGGCGTGGCAGGCCAGTTGTTTAAGGAGCTGGCCTTTACTGTGACATTTTCATTGATAGCCTCGTTAGTAGTGGCGCTTTCATTGATCCCGCGCCTGGCCGCGATAAAGACGCGCCATACGAAAAAAACACAAATTAACCCCGGTGCCAGGCCTGGTCGAGGTTTCGCCTCGACCACTTCTAGTCCTGTTTTTGGATTAGGCCCGCTTTATTCCGCGATAATCCCGAAGGTATTGAAATTCAGATGGCCGTTTCTGATAGCGGTGCTCGTTATTTTTATCCTGAGCCTGGGTCTCTTTTTCCTTATAGATAAAGAATTCATGCCCAAGATAGACCAGCGCGAATTTATTATGACGATCACCATGCAGAGCGGCACAAAACTGGATGTCACGGATAGCGTCGTCGGAAAAATAGAGAAGGCGCTTTTTGAAATGAAAGAGGTCGAGGGCATGGCTGTGAGCATCGGTTCGAGCAAAAAAAAGGATTATGCCCAGGGTCTCGAGACAATGGGTTCGCATCAATCGCAGATCATAGTGAGCCTTAAAAAAGGAAGAGAGTGGCCTTCGACTTCCAATGTGGTGGGCAGGCTAAAGGCCAGACTTGACAGGATGAATTTAGAGGGTGCGAACATAGAATTTGTATTGCAGGAAAGCGTTTTTAAGACTGCCATGCAGGGGTCAGCTCCTATAGTGCTTGAGATAAAGGGGAAGGACCTGAAAAAGATAGAGGATGTCTCCAGGGACATCAGAGACAGACTTTTCAGGATAAAGGGCATTTACGGTATACGGACGAGTCTCAGCCAGCCTTCGCCTGAAACAAAGGTGAACATCATCAAAGACAAGGCAGCGCTTTATAATCTTTCGACCGGTGTGATTTCACAGGCAGCGCATACTGCTATAAAAGGAGTGGTAGCTACCAGGTTTAAGGAAGAAGGAAGAGAGATAGATGTAAGGGTCAGGTTGAGAGAGGAGGGGCGCTCGCGACTCTCGCAGATCAGGAATATCCTTATCCACTCGCCGCTTGATATAGAGGTGCCGCTATCCGAGGTCGCTTACATTGCGCAGGGGTTAGGACCGACTGAGATAAAGAGGCTTGACCAGCAGAGGGTGGTTTTGGTGACAGCGAATATCAGGGACAGGGCATTGAACAAGGTGATAATGGATATAGAGGGGATGATAAGAGCGGTCGAACAAGAGATAACCGGCAGTACCAGGAATACTAGCGACGCTGAAAAAGATATTGATATAGCGCTGTCAGGCGAGAGCCAGCAGATGGCAGAGTCTTTTGACTCCTTGAGATTCGCACTACTCCTATCAATACTTCTGGTCTACATGATAATGGCCGCGCAGTTTGAGTCGTTATGGCAGCCTTTTGTCATCATGTTTACAGTGCCGCTTTCTTTAATGGGCGTGTTTCTGGCATTGTTCCTGACAAATACCCCTATAAGTGTCGTGGTAATGCTGGGTGTTATAATACTCGGAGGTATTGTCGTCAATAACGGCATCATACTGATCGATTCTATAAATAGGATGCGCTCCGCAGGAGTGGAACTCGTAGAAGCGGTTATTGAATCGGGAAAGACAAGGCTAAGGCCTATATTTATGACAACGATGACTACGGTGCTGGGTCTTTTTCCATTGGCGCTTGGGCTGTCAGAAGGTTCGGCCCTGCAAAGTCCGATGGCAATAACAGTTATGGGCGGACTTATGGTCTCAACCATGCTTACGCTTTTTGTTATTCCATGCGTTTATACGATTGTCGCGGGCATTATTAGCAAGAGGACAGCGCTCACGCCTGTAATTATACCAGAGCCGGCAGCGCCAAAGGTCGAGCCTGTTTTAAAACCGCAAGTCAGAGAAAAAAAGGTTATTGAGTCAGCGTCGTTGCCGGAGCCAAAGGTCAAACCGGCAATTATTAAGAAGGAAGAAAAAAGCCAGACGCCGCCACTACCTGAGGCAAGGCCTATTCCAATACCTGCTCCTGCAGAACCAGAGCCGCCTGCTGCGCCTGAAAAACCAGTGGTATCAAGACTAAACAGTCGCCAGGAGCAATTGTTAGAGCATTTAAAGAAGACAGGTAAGGTTACGCGCAAGGAATACGCAGAGATCTTTAAGATATCTGTGCCAACAGCAGCCAGGGATTTAAAGGAACTCCTGGATAAGGGATTTTTGACTGCCCATGGTCCGCTCGG
>CAZBAQ010000009.1:0-13550 GCA_964489855.1 uncultured Planctomycetia bacterium
TATACCGAAAAAGAAAGGATGCTTGCATTCTCTATCGGCGCGGTGCTTTTGGTCACGGGCCTATCATTAGCGGCAAATGTGAGCATGCTGCTTGCGCTCATGACGCTGGGTGTAATTGTCGTAAATTTCGAGCCCCAGAAGAGCAAGGATGCCTTTAGCGTTGTGGAGGGTTTTACGCCCCCTATCTATGTCCTATTTTTTGTTTTAGTAGGCGCCAAACTCAAATTCAGCCACATGACGGCATCCATCGCGCTGCTTGTTTTTATTTACCTTTTATTCTGCATGCTGGGCAAGGCAATAGGCGCGAATATCGGAGCCAGGTTATCCAGGGCGACGTCAAGAGTCATTAAATATTTACCTTTTTCGCTTTTTAGCCAGGCAGGTATTGCTATTGGTCTATCCATATTGGCCGTGCAGCACTTTCCGGGCAATATAGGAAATACCCTGGTGATAATAGTAACAGGCACGACTTTTATCACGCAGCTAATAGGCCCTCCTTTTACAAAATTCGCTGTCTTTAGGGCAAAAGAAGCAGGGCTTAACATTACAGAGGAAGACATAATAGAACAAACCCTTGCCAGTGACGTGATGGATAAAAAACCTCCGATTATATACGAGAATATGCACCTCGCGGATATCCTGAAGATATTTAGCGAGAACGACAGTCTCTATTATCCCGTTGTGGATAAAGATCAGAAACTCCATGGCATTATAACCGTAGAAGGCATAAAACAGACATTTCTTGAGACGGATATCAGCGGTCTTATACTGGCCAATGATCTGATGGAGACTGTAATGGCCACGATATCCAGCGAGGCCTCGATAAAAGACGTGATGAAAGCGCTGGATAGATATAATATAGAGTATCTCCCTGTAGTAAAGAAAGATAATATACTTCAGGGTTTCATAGAAAGGAAAAAGCTCAGTAAATTTATTTCCACGAAGATCATCGAGCTTCAGAAACAGGCCGACTCCCTGGATTGATCCTGCTTTATTTGACCCCTCGACAAGCTCGGGGCAGGCAAATCGTGCGTGTCAAGTTTGTCAAGTTATTTTGGTTGTGTAGGCGGTTGTTTGGCGGTAGAATATATTAAAATGCGCAAAGTCCAGATAGTTTATATTTTAATAGCCGGTGTTTTTGCAATTTTGGCCTATTCCTCCTACGCGGGCGATCTCCCCAAGTGGTTTCTTTTCAACAGGGAAAATTCTATAAATGAATGGCAGGAGAAGGTGTTCAAGGGCAAGGTCTTGTATGCTGTTGAAGCCAGGAGAGAGGGCGGATATCTTATAGCCAAAAGCGAAGAGGCCTGCTCAGGCTTGTTTTACAGGATTAGTTTTGATCCAGAGGAATTACCGATGATAAGCTGGCAGTGGAAGGTCAAGGAATTTCCCAAAAAGGTTACGGAAGGACCTGTATTCTCCGATGATAAAAATGGCTGGATAGAAAAGGACGACTATGCCGCAAGGGTCTACGTGATATTTCCCAGCTTGAATTTTAGAAGGACAAGGTGTATAGAATATATATGGGATCAGGGTCTTAAAGAAGGAACGACAATGACAAGCCCGTATTTTAAAAACATAAAGCTCGTAGTTGTTGAATCAGGCTATAGAAACATAGATACATGGGTATTTGAGAAACGTAATATCTACGAAGATTACAAAGATGTTTTTGGTAAGCCTCCTCGTTCCAGGGTAGGGGCAATAGCCCTTATGACTGACACAGATAATACGCTCTCCACGGCAGAGGCATTATACAAGGACATAAAGGTGGGGTATAAAGATGAATAAGGGAAATAAAAGAAAGAGTGGTTTTGCGAACAAGCTGCAGAAAGAGATATTTTTAGTGGTGCTTCTGGCGGCATTGGTGCCGGCAGGTGTAGTTGCAATAAGCCTTTATTATCTGATATTTGGCGTCACGGCGCAGGAGATTGCCATACCAGAGGTCATAGCCTATAATATTATTCCGGCGTCAAAAAGGGTAACCACTATTTTGTTATTCGCGACGCCGATGTCCATATTAGCGATCCTCTTATCCGCTTACAAGATATCACACAGGATAGTAGGGCCTTTTGACAGGATAGTAAGAGAGATCGATGAATGTCTAAAGGGCAAAAAACAGGATCATGTCGTATTAAGAAAAGGTGATAAGTTTCGGCCTTTAGTGGATAGAGTAAACAGATTGATCGATAAAGTTAAAAAAGGAGGATGATATGCCGTATGACAGCAGTCTGGACGAGACCCTGTTTTCAAAGTCGTGCGAGAATGATCTGAGTCGCTTGACCGTGAGCGTCCATTCCTACAACCAGGGCGCAAAGAAATTGCAGATCAACAGGGAAAACAAGAACAACATGGGTGAATTTAGATTTACTAAATTAGGCAGGATCTCTAAGGAGGAGATAGAGTCGATTCTTCCTTTGATTCAAGAAGCGCTGAAGATTATGTAATGTTGTGCCGGATTATCCTTTATATTAAAAGGAGGGGAATATGAAAAAGAAAGGCACAGTCTTAATTATTCTTGGCATAGCTGGTATTATATTTGTTCTGTTATTTGATATAATTGTGGGCAAACCCAGCTATTATATCGGACCAAAATCCATCGCTGCTTTTATAGCCTGCGTCATTTTTATAATAACAGGCACCCGCTCTTTACGAAAAAAGCCCTAGGCAGGTTTGCGTTTTTCGTCAAAGTAGTCGAGATCTGAGAGCGGTAGCACTACAGAAGTGCCTATGTTCGAGAGGTGGGCGGTAAGGCGCTTGAAGTACCTGGCCATCAGGACAAAGCAGACCGCCTCGTTAGTCGGAAGGTCTCCCTTCGCAACCTTTTCAATGATCTCATCACAACGTTTCGATAGCTTGGTCTCGTATTCCCATGAGAGGGCTGCCTTTGCCTCGTCCGATTCCATAAATGCCTCTTTGGTCTTCTTAAAGAGGTCCTTTATGTCATTTTCAATGTTGTTGAATAATCCCCTGTATTTTTCCTTATCAATAGGTTTCTGCAAGAGCTTTGCGACCTCGAGAAGATTTTTTGAATAATCTCCCAGCCGTTCAGCATCCTTTACCACGCTCATTAAAAGAAGGCTTGTCGATACATCCACAGATGGCTGCATGGAAAGATGCCCCACGACCCTTTTACGGATATTTCGCTGTAGTTCATTCACTTTTTTATCAATAGCGTATATCCTTTCTTCCAGGCCTGACTCTTTTTCATTGTGGATGAGGCGCTTGCACACAGATTCAAACATCTCTTTAGTGTCTTCCAGCATGACCTTGAATTCTTCCAGCACCTCTGTTAGAAAATCTTTTCCCTTCCAGAATTGTAGTAGATTCTTAAACATAACAGCCTCCTTATTTAGATAGTTTCGATATGAAAATAAATATTCCAGGTATAATAAAATAAATGAATAAGATATAACCTATAGCGTATCTTCGTTTTCTGTATGCTAGGTTACCCATCCATTTTGCTAAACTTATAGGAATCTGCCTTAATATTGAAATGGGGTAGATACAGCATACACATATCAGATTAAAAATAAGATGACAAAACGCGACGGATATTGCGGCTATGTTTCCTGTTGCGAATGACGCAAGGATCGCAGTAACAGTGGTCCCGATATTTGCGCCCATGATAATAGGATACATAGTTTCAACTGTTAAAATACCAGATGCCACCATTGGGATCATAAGGGAAGTCGTAATCGAGCTACTTTGAATTATGGCGGTAAAGACAAGGCCTGCAGCAATCCCTAAAAGAACATTTTTGCCAAGGACATTGTTAAATACGATTTCCACCCTTTCTATTACAAGCGATTTCATCAACTTCACGATGTAATAAAGACAGAAAAAGAGCAGGATTACAGAGATAACCAATAGTAGTATATATATAACATTCTCCGGTAGATTGAAACCATTAAGAATATGTTTTATAAGATCTATGGCAGGTCTTGTAGCGATCTTTACAGGGCTTGTGAACTTTATGCCTCCAAAATTGGCAAATGAAATGGCTATTTTCCCCGATATCTTCTCTATAAATCCTGTAGTTATCTCAAGGGGGAATAGGATCAAGGTGCATATTATTTTAAAGAAATCGTGTAATGTCGCTCCGGTTATGGCGCGTTTGAATTCTTCGCGCCTGGTAACATGGCCCAGGGCCACAAGCGTATTGGTTATCGTGGTTCCAATATTCGCTCCCATAATGATAGGGATCGCGTTTGTGACAGTAAGGGCTCCTGAGGCTACCATTCCTACCAATATAGAGGTAGTAGTGGAGGAAGATTGCATTATGCTTGTTGCAAATATACCTATAAATAGCCCTATGAATGGATTTGATGTTGCCCTTATGAGATTCTCAGCAAATTCCTTGCCAAAACCCTTGAAGGCCTCGCCCATCAGCCCGATCGAGACTAAAAATAAATATACACAGGCTATTACGAGGAAGAGTTTGTAAGAAGCAACAACTGTCTTTTTGTTCATAAAGATATTATCTCGGGTAAGTTCAAGGTGGATTATAAACCACTAAACCTCACCCGTCAAATAAAAAATTGCAATTGTTATTTTTGACAGTATAATATTTAAGTATGAAGCAAGGCTTAAAGAAAGAGCTTGGTCTTTTCGGTATATTTTGTGTGGCAACAGGCGCCATGATCTCATCAGGCCTTTTTATCCTGCCGGGACTCGCCTTCGCAAAGGCAGGGCCAGCCGTACTCCTCTCCTATATAATAGCAGGTGTTTTATGTATCCCCACGCTTTTAAGCAAGGCCGAACTTATAACAGCCATGCCAAAGGCAGGCGGCGACTACTTTTATATCATGCGAGGTTTTGGCCCGCTCTTAGGTACTGTTGCAGGTTTTAGCTCCTGGTTTAGCTTGAGTTTAAAGGCTGCTTTTGCCCTCGTAGGCATGGGCGCGTATCTAAGCTTAATAACAGATATTCCTTTAAATGTAATAGCAATAATCTGCTGTCTGATTTTTATTATTATAAATCTCCTGGGTGTAAAAGAGGCAGGCAGGTTTCAGGTGTTTTTGGTGACAGGGCTTCTTGTAATACTTTTAGTCTATGCCGGCTGGGGAGTAAAGGCAGTAAAGTTATCAAACCTTTCCCCGTTTTTTGCCAAAGGCATGGGGCCTGTGTTTGCCACAGCAAGTTTTGTGTTTATATCTTACGGAGGACTTACAAAGGTTGCGGCGTTGGCAGAAGAGGTTGAGAATCCGGGCAGGAATCTTCCTCTCGGAATGTTCATATCCATCATAGTGACTTCTATTATCTATATGCTTGTTATTTTTGTGACCATAGGCGTTTTAAATCCCGATGTGCTGAAGACAACGCTTATCCCTATTTCAGAGGGTGCGGGTGTTTTTGGCGGAGGCGTATTAAAGATACTCATAAGCATTGCCGCGTTCCTAGCTTTTATATCTACTGCTAACGCAGGCCTTATGACTGCCTCGCGCTATCCCCTTGGCATGAGCAGGGATAAACTCCTCCCCGGTTATTTCCAGAAGATAAGTAAGAGCACAAATATTCCTTATATCGCGATTTTATTTACCGGCTGTTTTATGATATTGATGCTTTTATTTTTAAATGTGGAACTACTTGTAAAGATCGCGTCAAGTGTTTTGATATTACTTTATATATTCGCGAACCTGACAGTGATCTTATTCAGGGAAAGCAGGATCTTAAGCTATAAGCCAAAGTTTCACTCGCCTTTTTACCCGTATATACAGATCATAGGGATAATCGGGGGGATCTTTCTTTTGATCGAGATGGGCACATCTATAGTTTTTCTTACAATGCTTTTTCTTTTGCTGGGATTTATATGGTACAGGATATATGGACAGAAACAGGCGACCCGTGATTCAGCGCTTATCTATATGCTGGAGAACATGGTGGCAAGAGACAAGGAATTGACATCGGATAACCTCCTTACTGAACTGAAAGATATTGTGATGCAGAGGGACAAGGTCACAGAAGACAGGTTTCACAGGATGATCGAGGATAGCAATGTCCTGGACATAGACGGGCCGCTGAAAATAGAGGATTTTTTCAAGGATATCTCAGGTATTCTGGCAAAGGATCTAAATCTGAAACAGCAGGAATTATTCAGTAAATTTATGAAGAGAGAAGAGGAGTCGAGCACAGTCTTAAGAAAAGGCCTTTCCATCCCTCATGTTGTCATAGGAGGTAAAGGTGTATTCAAGATACTTCTGGCAAGGGCGCGTTCAGGCGTGATCTTCCCGGGAGACAAATTGGTCCATATCATATTTGTCCTTGTGGGTTCCCGCGACGAGAGAAACCTCCACCTGAAGGTCCTTGCAGCCATAGCCCAGGTCACGCAAAATCCGGATTTTGACAAGAACTGGCTGGAGGCGCGAAATACCGACGAGATCAGGAATATCGTGCTCCTCGCCGAACGTCACCGCCTTTCTTAGATGGTCGAGGCGAAACCTCGACCAGGTGTGGCCGAGGTTTCGCCTCGACCATGCCTCTTAGGTGCGGAGTTGTTTTTCCGCGTCGATTATGCCGCGATTGATAAGATAGATCGCTTTTTGGACCTTGTCCTTGAATTCTTTAGTAGCAGGCGTATCAAGGATCTCGCGCAGTATCTGGATAGCCATCCTGAAGTTACGTATTATCTCACCCTCATCAGCGTCTGTGTAGCGTAGTAACTTGTCAAATTCCTCATTCTTCATCCATGCCTCGATACAGGGCGAGAGGTGGTAATAGTAGATCTTGCTTAACGGTTTTATTTTAAGCTTCTTTTCAATCCTTTGGATCCTGGCGACCATCTCATCTGTTATATTACGCAGCGTCCTCGCGTTTTTACCCAATCCAGGCATGGTGCTTCCTTTTCTGGGTTCAAATATAAGGGCTACAGATAGGATACCCAGCTCTATTTCGGATAGATTTTCAAGGACCCCTTTTTCATAAAGTTCCGAGAGTGATATTTCATACCCGTATATCTTGGACGCGAATCTCCCTTTTTCAGTAAGCTGGTTTTTTCTGATATAGCCAAGTTCTTTAAGGATCGTTACCTTTGAGTGCAAAAGGTCCATCGCCTTTCGTCTGAATTGTTTTCCTGCCTGGAAATAATGAAAGGAGAGTGGGTATATGTCGTATAGTTTTTCCTGATATTTTTCATAGAGATTAAGCACTGTCCCGTAAGAGGCATTGAATCTGGAGAGGACCTTTTCAGGGGAGCCATAAATAACTTTATGCAGTTCCGGAAAAGAGATATATTGTGGATTCACGCGGCTGTAAACAAACCCTTCTTTATCTATGCCCCTGCGACCAGCCCTTCCAGCCATCTGATAGAAATCGCGCGTTTTGAGGTTCGCGAAATATTTACCATAGAATTTTCGAAGCTCGTCAAATATCACTGTCCGGGCAGGCATGTTGATGCCTAGCGCGAATGTCTCGGTAGTGAATATGATCTTTATGAGACGCGATGTAAATAAGCGCTCAACCACTTCTTTCAGGGTAGGGAGCATTCCAGCGTGATGATAGGCTATGCCTCTTTCAATAAGCGGGATAAGCATCTGGGCGCTTTTATCATTTGATAGTTCAAATTTTTCGCATAGCTTGTTATAAAGGTCGATTATGCTTACTTTTTCTTCCTGGTTCAAAAAATCGAACTTTACCATCTCATTTGCGAGATATTCGCACCTGCGCCTCCCGAACGAGAAATATATACACGGGAGCTTATTGTCCTCGTGCAGGTTCTTTATCAAAAGATCAGCCCTGTTGGGCTTAAAATGCTTGTGTCTTTCGTATCTCGGGCCGTGATAGCGATGCGCGACTTTTTTATAAACAGTAGATTTTACACTGTGGAGATTATCGATTACCTGGCTCTGGGTCTGGTAGAAGAAATGGAGAGGCACGGGCCGCTTTGCTTCCTTTACTGTTTTTAGAGGGAGTTTATGTATAGACTGGAGCCACGCGGCAAGCTCATCGATATTCGGTATTGTCGCTGAAAGAGCGAGCATCTTCATGTGCGGCGGCAAAAATATCAAGGATTCTTCCCAAACAGTGCCGCGCTCGTAGTCATCCAGGTAGTGCACCTCGTCGAATATTATCCACGAATAATCGCCTACGTTGGAGCCTTCTTCAAGGACTTTATTGCGGAATATCTCGGTGGTCATGATGAGGACCGGGGCCTTAGGATTGATTGAGACATCGCCTGTCAGGATGCCGATTTTATCAGGAAAATTCACCTGGAAGTCCCGGAATTTCTGGTTGGAGAGCGCTTTTATAGGAGCGGTGTAGATTACCTTTTCCCCTTTTTTTAAACAGTCCAGTATGATGTATTCAGCGATAACGGTCTTGCCTGCCCCAGTAGGCGCAGAGACTATTACTGACTGCCCGTCTTTGATATAATCAATAGAGCGTTTCTGAAACGCGTCATAAATCATACCTCTATTCTATCCTTAACCTGACAAAATGACAATCCTAATATGTATCTCTTCAGGGCTGGGTGGCCTTAAAAAAGACGCTCGGCCACCCCAGCGAGACAGCCTTCGCTCACTGTAATCTTTTGCTCTAGCCTGTGTATAGCTCCCCGGCGAACCATGCCCGCAAAAAATTCCAATGCTTTTTTCAGACCACCCAGCCCTGAAGAATCAAGCATAATTGGACAGGATTGCGAAGTTAAGATATAATAGTAGCAAAAAGGAGGACGTTATGAATCTCTTTCTATTCATTACCGTGCTCATTGTATCTTTTATAGTCGTGAGGATAGGCGCGATAGCGTTTCAGCTGACAGGCCTCGAATGGTCTCTTGCTGAATTCCAGGCCATGTCATGTTTTACGGGGACTGGTTTTACCACGAGGGAGTCCGAGCTTGTTGTCTCGAACCAGCAAAGGCGAAAGATCGCCTCTGTCCTGATTGTTCTGGGTCATGCGGGTTTTGTGACAATGATAGCCGCGTTTGCCAACACCTTAAGGACAAATATCGCGATCCCGCATTCAATGGTCCCTTTTTTAGATACGTTTGTCCCTGTATGGCTTTTGCCGTGGACTAATTTGATGATAATAGTGTTTACGGTATATATCGTATACAGGCTTTTTACCAATGCGAAGATCG
Organism: uncultured Planctomycetia bacterium; assembly: GCA_964489855.1. Taxonomy (GTDB): domain Bacteria; phylum Omnitrophota; class Gorgyraeia; order Gorgyraeales; family Gorgyraeaceae; genus JAHIPS01. The sequence continues at coordinate 9,074 of CAZBAQ010000009.1, forward strand.
TTAATAAACTGACAAATACTATAAGGTCCGGTATCGCGAAGAGGGATATTATAAAACCGATCACCTTCAGTGAGCTCGCAATAGCGACAGGCGGTTACGGAGTCTCTCAGATAGAGATCTGTAAAAACAGCCCTTTATTGAATAAGAGTCTGCTTGAGTCAGATTTGAGAAAGAATGACATCACTGTCCTGGCAATAGAAAGGGAAGGCATAACCATACCTAATCCTAAGGCAAATACAGTTATTGTGTTTGGCGATAGGCTTACATGTTTTGGCAAGCTCGGGGATATAAGAAGAAAGATATGCGTTACTTAAAGGTATAAAAATGTTATATTTTGTTTTTACGATTGACGGGAACTGGAAGGAGTATTTTGACGCAAAACTTTCCGACCATAAAAGATTTCCAAAAGAAAAGGTCTTGCTTGATCTCGTCCAGCGCGAGATAGATACCGCAGATAAGATTCTTAAGGGCAGGTTTGTTCATTTTGTGCATACGTCACCTCGCGTGCGTGATTTCTTTCTCGAGAAAGGCTTCAGGAAATTATGGAAGGAACTTGTTAAAAATAACGGGGATACAGGACTTCACTGTCACGAGGACGATCCCTATAAGCGTTATTATTATCATGATGCTTCTATGATGGAGCATGTTATTTCAAAAGAGGCAGAAAATTTTAGAAAGGCAGGGCTGGATATAAGGTCGTACAGGAGCGGGTTTTTAGGTTTCTCAGACGCGATGGTTAAGATCTTGGAGGATAATGAGATCTTTTTTGATTTTTCGTGTGAGCCAGGCAGGTATCTTAAACAAGGGGATAATTTAATCTCTGACTGGCGCGGCGCTCCAGAGTCTCATTACAGGATGAGCTATAATAATAGGTGTAAACCAGGTGATTCCAAAGTCTGGGAGATACCGGTGGGCACCTCAAAAGGCAAATATCTTTATTTCGAAAAATCGAATCCTAAGGAGATTGAGAAGATAAGTCTTGATTTAAAGGCTAAATCTGTAGACAATAGAGGCGCCCTGATAGTTTCTGTATTAAGCCATACCTATGAGTTTGAGTCCAGAGAAAAGATAAATGATATCGAAAGAAACCTCACCATATTAAAAAAATACGGCAGTTTTATTAATATAGAAGAGTTAGGGTGTATTTTATCTTAACGACAGCAAGCGGGAGGAATATCTATGGAAAAATGGAAGTATATACTTTCTAAGACTATAACCGATGTTGATACATTATCTAAATTTTTCAATATAGACAAAAAGAGGATAAAGAAAGTTTCTAAGAGATATCCTATGGGAATTAATCCATATTATCTAAGCCTTATTAAGAAACACGGCGGGCCTATATGGAGACAGTGCATTCCGAATACTATAGAGATAATTGAGAAGCTGGGAAGAAACGATCCTCTCATGGAAGAAAAATACACGCCCATGAAAGGCCTGGTGCACAGATATAGGGATCGTGTGCTTTTAGTGGTATCCAACATGTGTGCTGGGTATTGCCGTTTCTGCACCAGAAAGAGAAAGGTTGGGCTAAAGGATAAGATTATCAAAAAAGAGGAGTTTAAGAAAGCGCTTAGGTATATAAAGAGACGTAAATATATAAGGGATGTTATTATCTCAGGCGGTGACCCGCTCCTTATACATGATGATATGATAGAACATTATCTTAAGGAGTTAAAAAAGATAAAACATGTCCAGATTATAAGGATAGACAGCCGTACGCCATGTGTCCTGCCGCAAAGGATAACGCCAAGGTTATGCAATATATTCAAAAGATACCAGCCAATATACTTTAATACGCATTTTAATCATTACTACGAGATAACAAGACAGAGTCGCAAGGCCTGTAATATGTTGGCTGACGCCGGGGTTGTTATGGGGAACCAAACTGTTCTAATGCATGGTGTCAATGATGATTCCGGGACTCTTAAAAGACTCTTTGAAGAGCTTTTGAAAATCAGAGTCAGGCCCTATTATCTTTATCTTCCTGATGCGGTCAAGGGCACATATCATTTTAGGGTCAGCATACGCAAAGCCCTTAAAATAATGAAAGAATTGATAGGACACACTTCCGGATTGGCCATTCCTCACCTTATACTTGATTTGAAACACGGAGGAGGGAAAACCCCTCTTCTCCCGAATTACCTCATAAAACATAAAGAAAAAAGATACATATTCAAGAATTTCGAAGGCAAGAAATACTTTTACGCAGACGTGGAGTAATGTATGGATATTGGTATAGCAGCTGAAAATAGACCTGATGAAAAAAGAGTTGTCCTAAGGCCGGATGAGTTAAAAGAAATCGCGCCCAACCATAATGTCTTTGTTGAAAAAGGCGCAGGCTCTGGCATCGGAATAGAAGACGGTGCTTATAAAAAGGTCGGCGCTAATATAGCTGACGGGAGGAAAGTTTATGCGTGTCCTTTGGTTGTGCGGCTGAAAGAACCAAAGGAGTCTGAGTTTAAGATGATGAGACCTGGCTTAGCAGTGATGTGCATGCTGCATTTACCGGGGAGTCCCGCGCTACGAAATTTATTAAAAAAATATAAAATCACGGGCATTGCAATGGAATGTATAAAAGATAATTTAGGGCGCCGGAGGATAGAGGCCTTGCATCAGACAGGCTACCTTGCTATGGAAAAAGGGTTTGAGTTATGGGGCAGGGATGTTTCAAAGGCTGTTGTAAAAATTATGGGCTATGGCAATCTCGCGTTTGGCGCGATCCAGTGCGCTGCCAGGAAGTTTGCAAAACTTGAGATTTTGAATAAACGTGATTTTAAAGAAATGCAAAAGCATATTCCATGTACAGACATCCTTGTAAATGCCATTAATTGGCCAATGGAAAAGAGGGGAAAAGAGCTATTGGTTACGCGCGACATGCTGAAGCTTTTCAAAAAAGGTTCAGTTATGCTTGATTTGATTTCGAATCCCGAAGGGCAGTCGCCTATAGAAACGATGCATCCTACATATCTTGATAACATCTCTTACGAGGTGGACGGCATTATACATACATCATGCTGGGGCTGGCCAGGCCTTGATCCGGCAGGCATTTCCCGTCGCTATAGCATCCAGATCGCGCCAATCTTAAAAGAAATAGCAGGCAAAGGGTTGGATAATTTACCCGAATATGTAGAAAAAGCAACATTTAATGGAGGTGCATAATGGCAGTGGAAAAGGTAGGAGAAAAATATAAATGCAATGTATGCGGCAATGAGGTGACTGTCACCAAGGTCGGTGGTGGTGAACTTGTCTGCTGCGGCCAGCCAATGGAGAAAACGGCAGGATAGGGTACTCAGATTGTCCATCTGAAGTCCTCTGCTACTAATTTAGAACAATCTAAGGACCATGGCTAAATCTGCAATAGTGAGAGAAGATGGTGTTGATTTCATAATGGACACTATTTGGACACTAGTAATAATGCTTAGAATTGCCATTTAGCGCAAGTGATTGTAATATAATAAATTGCAAGATAGTAAAATTCATAGGACATCAGATTTTCGATCTGGCGTTGTAATTTTTATTACTAAATATTACTTTATATTGACAAAGTAAGATTTTGTGGTATACTTTAAGTAGGAGGTGGGGTTATGGAAAAGGAGACAGTTTCTATAAAGATAGACGGTAGTCTTATAAAGCGTTTTAGGACGTTTTGTAAAGAGCGAGGTGTCAAGTATGGTTTTTTTGTGGAAGAAGCGATTAAAGAAAAACTAAGAGAAGAAGAGATAAAAGAAGATATTCTGGATTTAAAAAGCCTTAAGGCAGAGGAAAAATCTGCTGTGCCATTTGAGGATTATTTAAAGAGACGACATGTATAAAATCCAGATTATACCTTCTGCAATAAAAGATCTGGACCAGTTGGAGAACAAATTTTTTGATCAGATAAAGAAGCAAATTCTTGCCTTATCGTCAAATCCCAGGCCTGCTAATAGCTTGAAATTAACTAATGAGCAAGGTTATCGCATAAAAAGTGGTGATTATAGAATCTTGTATCGTATAGATGATAAAAACAAGATAATTTATATATACAGAATAAAACATAGAAAGGATGTCTACAGATAATTCTCTATGAATTTTTTAGAACTTGTAAAGAAAAGAAAAAGTACCAGGAACTATTCCTCAAGGCCTGTGGCGAGAGAGGTCATAGAGAGATGTCTTGAGGCGGCTAGAATGGCACCGTCTGCCTGTAATGCACAGCCGTGGTCGTTTATTGTTTTGGATAACAAAGAGTTAAAGGACAAGGTATCCGATGCGGCTTTTTCACCGCCCTATACATTGAATGCATTTGCCAAAAATGCCCCGGTTTTAATAGCAGTAGTCACGGAGAGGACCAGGTACGTTACGCGAGTGGCAGGTTTTTTTAGGGGCATACACTTTGCGCTTGTTGATGTGGCTATCGCGTGCGAACACCTGGTGCTTCAGGCAGAGGAAGAGGGAGTCGGCACCTGCTGGCTCGGGTGGTTTAATGAGAAAAAGGTCA